>JAWWBV010000652.1:0-1843 GCA_033720795.1 Halomonas sp.
GCGACGTCGCCCCGGCGCCGGCGACCGGGATCGGCCCGGTTGCTGGCAATGGGGCGCACGCCGGCCTCGCGCAGGGCCTGGCGGAAGGTGGTGATCTCGTCGTCGTCCGGGACGTGGCGATCTCGACTCATGGGACCATCGGGTGGAGGAGCGAGCCGTCAGTATACCGCCCCAGCCGTGGCTGTGAACCGCGGGCCCGGTTACAATCTGGCGTCGTCATTCCCGAATCCCCCCGACTCCAGGAAGTTCCGTGGCCGAATCTCTCCCCGACGCCTCTACGTCCACCCTCGTGCTCAGCGACGAGGCTCTCAGTGAGGGCCTGGTCACCCTGCGTGACTGCCTGCGCTGGGCCGCCAGCGAGTTCCACCTGGCCGGCCTGCACTACGGCCACGGCACCGCCTCCGCCTGGGACGAGGCCGTGGCGCTGACCCTGGGCGCCCTGCACCTGCCCTGGAACGTCGACCCGGCGGTGCTGGAGGCGCGGCTGCTGCCCATGGAGCGCGCGCGCATCGTGTCGCTGGTGCGGACACGCATCGAGACGCGCCGGCCGCTGCCCTACCTGCTGGGCGAGGCCTTCTTCGCCGGCCTGCCGTTCAGCGTCGACGAGCGGGTGCTGATCCCGCGCTCGCCCATCGCCGAGCTGATCGAGCACGGCTTCGCCGCCTGGTTCCCCGACGAGCCGCCCGCCCGAGTGCTCGACCTGTGCACCGGCTCGGGCTGCATCGGCATCGCCACGGCGCTGCACCTGCCGACCTGTGAGGTCGATCTGGCCGATATCAGCCCCGAGGCCCTGGCCGTGGCGCGCCAGAACATCACCCGCCACGACGTGGGCGAACGGGTGCGCGCCGTGGAGTCCGACCTCTTCGCGGGCCTTGCCGGCCGCCGCTTTGAGCTGATCGTCTCCAATCCGCCCTACGTGGACCGCCGTGACCTCACCACCATGCCCGCCGAGTTCCGCCACGAGCCGGCGCTGGCGCTGGGCGCGGGCCAGGACGGGCTGGACATCGTGCGGCGTATCCTGCGCGAGGCCCGCGACCACCTCAGCGACGACGGCGTGCTGATCGTCGAGGTCGGCAACTCCGATCATCACCTGGAGGCCGCCTTCCCCGAGGTGCCCTTCCTGTGGCTGGAGTTCGAGCGCGGCGGCCAGGGGGTCTTCGCCCTGAGCGCCGCCGAACTCGACGCCCATGCGGCGTCCTTCGCCTGATTCCCCCTTTTCCCTCTCTCCCGACCCCCAGGAGGCGCGCCCATGTCCGGTAATACCTTCGGCAAGCTGTTCACCGTCACCACCTTCGGCGAGAGCCATGGCCCGGCGCTGGGGGCCATCGTCGATGGCTGTCCGCCGGGCCTGCTGCTCTGTGAGGAGGACCTGCAGCACGACCTGGACCGCCGTCGTCCCGGCAGCTCACGCCATACCACCCAGCGTCGCGAGGCCGACCGGGTGCGCATCCTCTCCGGGGTCTTCGAGGGCGTGACCACCGGCACCGCCATCGGCCTGGTGATCGAGAACACCGACCAGCGCTCCACCGACTACTCGAAGATCAAGGACCAGTTCCGGCCGGCCCATGCCGACTACAGTTATCACCACAAGTACGGCATCCGCGACTACCGCGGCGGCGGGCGCTCCAGCGCCCGGGAGACCGCCATGCGGGTGGCGGCCGGGGCCATCGCCAAGAAGTACCTCTCGGCGCAGGGCATCACGGTGCGCGGCTACATGAGCCAGCTCGGCCCCATCGACATCGACTTCAAGCAGTGGGAGGCGGTGGACGAGAATCCCTTCTTCTGTCCCGACCCCGAGCGGGTGCCGGAGCTCGAGGCCTACATGGACCAGCTGCGCCGCGAC
>JAWWBV010000653.1:0-1840 GCA_033720795.1 Halomonas sp.
CGGGGGAGAGGCATCCTTGCCAGGGCATCCTTGCCCTCTCGATACCGATCCTTGCCTCTCGGCGGTACCGTCTCATCGCAACCTAAAGTCACACATCGCTTGGAGCAGACACTGGTCGCGTTCGGGGGCCGGACGCACAGGGTAGTGATGACGCGGCGCCCCTCGGCAACCGAAAAACGGATCGAGCCGTATGATCCGCTTCCCTTGCTCACCCTACCTGCTGCCATCCGCGTGCCAATAACCTGGCAACATCTTAAAAATCAGTAGGTTAAAAATGCCAAAAAACGGCATGGGCGAGCGAGGGAGGCCCGGGCGGGGGAAAACGGGGGCGCGAGCGGCCTATTTCGTCGCCGAGCGGCGACGCCTTTCGATCCTTATCGAAAAATTTCTTTCATTATCAGTATCTTGCCACGTCACCCGACGGAGACGCCGCGGCACCGGGTGACGCCTCGCGGCGACGGCCCGGCCGTTCAGGCGAGGGTCTTGATCAGGATCTTGGACTTGCGGGCGTGATTGTAGGTATCGCGACGCAGGGTGGGCAGCGCCTCGATGTCGGCCAGGCGAAAGCCGTGCTCGAAGAACCAGTGGGTGGTGTGGGTGGTCAGGGCGAACAGCGACGAGAGCCCGAGCCGGTGGGCCCGGCGCTCGATCTCGGCGAGCAGCCGCTCGCCGCGGGCGCCGCCCCGGTAGTCGTCGTGCACGGCCACGCAGGCCAGCTCGCCCATCTCGGCCTCGTCGAAGGTGTGCAGGGCGGCGCAGCCGATGATCATGCCGTCGCGATCGATCACCAGGTAGTCGTCGATCTCGTACTCCAGTCGCTCGCGGGAGCGCGGCACCAGCATGCCCCGCGACTCCAGCGGCTCGAGCAGCTCCAGCAACCCGCCGATGTCGCCGAGCTCCGCCGGGCGCAGCTGTTCGTAGCGGTGCTCGGTGATCATGGTGCCCACCCCGTCGCGGGTGAACAGCTCGCCGAGCAGGGCGTCGTGATCGTGCCAGGAGAGCAGATGGGTGCGGGCGACCCCGTGGCGCGCCGCCGCGCAGGCGGCGCCCAGGTGTCGGGCCAGCTCGCTGGCGGGATCGGCCTGGGTGAGCAGCGGCGCCGCCTCTGCCGGGGTCAGCTGGCGCTGCAGCCGGCCGCCGGCATCGACCAGCCCGCAGGCGTCGCCGAGCAGGATCAGCTTGTCGGCGCCGAGCGCCGTGGCGGCATGATGCGCCACCTCGGCGGCGTCCAGGTCGAAGACCTCGCCGGTGCTGGAGAACCCCAGCGGCGGCAGTACCACCAGCGCCCCCCGCTCGAGCAGACCCTCGATCGCCTGGTCGCGCACCCGGCGCACCTCGCCGCTGCGGTCGAAGTCGACGCCGTCGCGCACGCCCAGCGGCTTGGCCATCACCAGGTTGCCCGAGACCACGGTCATCTCGATGCCGTGCAGCGGCGTGTTGGGCAGCCCGGGCGAGAGCCGCGCCTCGAGCCACAGCCGCTGCTCGGCGGCGACGCGCTCGACCCACGCCATGATCGCCTCGTCGGCGACCCAGCGCCCGCGGTGGCGGGCCGGCACGATGCCGGCCTCGTCGAGGGCCTGCTGCACCTGGGGACGGATGCCGAACACCACCACCAGGCGCACGCCCAGGGTATGCAGCAGCGCCAGGTCCTGGATCAGCTGCTCGCCGCGACCGCTCGCCATGGCCTCCCCCTCGATCAGGATGACGAAGGTTCGTCCCCGATGGGCGTTGATGTAGGGCGAGGAGTTGCGAAACCAGTCGACGAAGGGGAAACGAGTATCCAAGGCCGCGCTCCGGCAGCAGGTGAACGAGGGAGGGTCGAGCCTCACTATATCAGAGC
>JAWWBV010000654.1:0-1829 GCA_033720795.1 Halomonas sp.
CCTGGTCTGCTCGGACCTCTCGGAGATCGGCACCTACGCCAAGGTGGACAACGCGGTCTTCCGGCTGCTGAAGGCGCATACGCCGGGCGCCTACACCTTCATCCTCGACGCCACCACCGAGGTGCCGCGGCTGCTGCTGCACCCCAAGCGCCGTTCCATCGGCGTGCGGGTGCCGGACCACCAGATCACCCGGGCCCTGCTCGACGCCCTGGGCGAGCCGCTGATGAGCGTGACCCTGATCCCGGTGGGGGAGGAGCTGCCGATGACCGACGCCGAGGAGATTCGCGAGCGCTTCGGCGCCCATCTCGACCTGGTCATCGACGGCGGCGCCTGCCACCTGGAGCCGACCAGCGTGATCGATCTGCGCGACCTGCCGCCGACCATCCTGCGCGAGGGGCGCGGCGACGTCCGTCCCTTCCTGGCCTGACGCTCGGCGAGGCCTCGCGTCGCCGGCTCAGCGCGGCGGCGTCTCCTCGGCGTCCTCCCCGTCCGTCCCCGCCGGAGCCTGCTCGGCGAGGCGCGGGTCGGGCGTGTTCTCGTCCAGCCAGGTGCCGCAGCGCAGGCAGTACCGGGCGCGCTGCTCGTGGCGGTCGTGGCCGCAGCCCGGACAGGCCTCGTCGGAGTAGCGGTCGGCGCGGATCGAGCGGATCACCTCGGCGGAGAAGACCCCCGTGGGCACCGCGATGATCGAGTAGCCGATCAGCATCACCATCACCGAGATCGCCTGGCCCAGCGGGGTGACCGGCACGATGTCGCCGTAGCCGACCGTGGTCAGGGTGACCACGGCCCAGTAGATCGCCGTGGGGATGCTGGTGAAGCCGGCCTCCTCGGGCTCGATCAGGTAGACGAGCGAGGCGAAGATGGTCACCAGCATGAAGACGGTGAACAGGAACAGGAAGATCTGGTGGCTGCTGCGCTTGAGGGCATCGATCAGCAGCCGCCCCTCGCCGACGAACTCCATCAGCCGCAGCACGCGGAAGATGCGCAGGGTGCGCAGCAGGCGCACCACCACCAGCGACTGGGCCCCCGGCAGCACCAGCGCCAGCCAGGTGGGCAGGATCGCCACCAGGTCGATGATGCCGTAGAAGCTCTTGAGGTACTGCAGCGGGCGCTCGAGGCAGTAGAGGCGCACCGCGAGCTCGAGGGTGAAGGCGAGGGTGAAGCCCCACTCCAGCCAGAAGAACCAGGCGCCGTAGTCGACGCGCAGGCTCTCGATGCTCTCCAGCATCACCACCAGCACGCTGATCAGGATCGCCCCGATCAGCGCGATGTCGAAGGCCTTGGCCGCCAGGGTGTCGGATTCGAAGATGATCTGGAAGACCCGGGTGCGCAGGCCTTCGCCCGCGGGCTTGGGGAGGTAGTTCACGAGCGTCGTCCTTGTGGTGGCAAGCCGGGCCTGTCGGGCTGGGTCAGCTCGGGTCGGCTCAGCTCAGATCGGCGTCGCCCGGCAGCCGGCGGGCCAGGCGCAGCATGCGCCGCCCGAAGGCCGGGGTCAGCCAGGGCTCGGCCGAAAGCGCCTCGGCGAGTGCCCGGGCGTCGCCGTCTCCTCCCGCATCATCGCCCAGTTCCGCCAGCCGTTGGAAGGCCCGGCGCGCCTCGCGGCGCCAGGTCTCGTCGCCGCTGTCCGCCAGAGCATCCAGCGCCAGGGTGGCGCGGTGCAGCCAGCCGGCGGGGGAGCCGGCCTCCGGCAGCGAGCGTGTGCCCTCGAGCAGGGCGCCGCCGCGGGCCGCCTTGCTGGTGTCCGAGGGGCGCAGGGCGACCCGGTCGGCGAGGGCCTCGGCCAGCGACCAGAGCGCCTCGGGCTCGCCCGCCTTGAGCTCGAGCTCCAG
>JAWWBV010000655.1:0-1824 GCA_033720795.1 Halomonas sp.
CGGCAGCGGCTTCCGGGTCGAGGTGGAATTCCTGATCTGGCAGGCCGACGACGTGCTGCAGCTGCCCACCAGCGCGCTCTTCCGCGACGACGGCCGCTGGGCGGCCTTCGTGGTCGAGGAGGGGCGCGCCCGACTTCGCCACCTCGAGATCGGTCGCCAGAGCGGGCTCGTCAGCCAGGTCCTCGACGGGCTCGAGGCCGGGGAGCGCATCGTGACCCACCCGAGCGAGGCGCTCGCCGACGGCGCGGCGATCCGCGAGGACGCCTGACGTCCGAGGAGGGCAATCGCAGCTGGATCTCACGAGGGGCGTCGGGGATAGGTCAAAGAGGGGGTCCTACGCCAGGGATGGCGTCGGTAGCGCCCAGGGAGGGGTTCACAGCGCCCCCTCGTAGACCTGTCGACGAATCAGCCCCGATCGATGACGCTAACTGCAATAGCCCTGGACGCCCGGGCCCCAGGCTTGCCTGGCGCCGCGCCGGCCGTATCATGGGGCCCCCGACCGACCCGACCCGCCAGGAGCCCCCATGACCGCCGGACCCGACCTCGACGCCCCCGTACTGGTGATCTACACCGGTGGCACCCTCGGCATGGTGCCGGGCCCCCGGGGGCTCACGCCGGGCCGCGACATCGAGGCCCGCCTGCGCGGGGCGCTCGCCGCCCTGCCCCCGGCCCGCCAGGCGAGCCTGCCCGCCTTCGAGGTGCTCGAGACCGACCGCCCCATCGACTCCAGCAGCGCCACCCCCGGGGACTGGCAGGCGCTGGCCGCGCTGGTGGCCCGCCACTACCGCCGCCACGCCGGCATCGTCATCCTCCACGGCACCGACACCCTGGCCTGGACCGCCTCGAGCCTCGCCTTCCAGCTGCAGGGGATCGATCGCCCGGTGATCCTCACCGGCGCCATGCGCCCCCTGGAGGCCGAGGGCAGCGACGCCACCGCCAACGTCGAGGATGCCCTGCGCTTCGCCGTGACGCCGCGCCTCCAGGAGGTGGCGCTCTGCTTCGCCGGCCGGCTGCTGCGCGGCTGCCGCAGCCGCAAGTGGCAGACGAAGGACGCCACGGCCTTCGATAGCCCCAACTTCGCGCCGCTCGGCGAGCGCGTCGACGCGGAGGTGGTGCTCTACCCCGGCCGGGGACTGGCGGATCATCAGCGCGGCGCCCCACGCTTCGAGCTGCCCGACTACGCGCCGCTGTCGGCGGGCGGGGTGGTTCGCCTGGCCCTGTGGCCCGGTCTTCAGGCCTGGCAGGTCGAGGCCTGGCTCGACGACCCGCGGGTCCGCGGCGCGGTGCTGGAGGTGTGGGGCAGCGGCAACCTGCCGGAGGATCCAGCGCTGGCCGGGATCCTGGCCCGGGCGAGCGGCGAGGGCAAGCTGCTGGCCGCGCTGAGCCAGTGCCCCCATGGCGCGGTGGCCTTCGGCGGCTATGCCGCGGGTCAGGGGCTCCAGGACGCCGGCGTGCTCTCGGCCGAGGACATGACCCCCGAGGCGACCTTCGCCAAGCTGGTGCACCTGCTCGCCCAGCCCCTGGAGGAGCGCGAGCGCCGCCGGCGCTTCCTGACGCCGCTGGTCGGCGAGCGTTGACGCGCAGCATGCACGCCGGCGCGGAAATCGCTAAGGTGGGAGGACCCTCACCGGTCAGCAGGAGTCACTCCATGGAACACCCCGACCACCCCTTCACGGAACTCTTCGAGCAGCTCGGCCTCGCCTCGGATCACGCGGCGATCAAGCGCTTCATCGACCGCCACGCGCCGATTCCCGAGGAGATTGCCCTGCCGGACGCCCCCTGCTGGAACGAGGGCCAGGCGGAATTCCTGCGCGAGGCCCTCGA
>JAWWBV010000656.1:0-1811 GCA_033720795.1 Halomonas sp.
CATGGTACCGGCCGGGGAGATCATCGACTTCCTGGGCGCGAAGGTCGCGATCTAGGCAGCGGTGGGCCGCCGCCCTGGCGGCGGCCCTCCACCTGCCCGCCATGACGGCCCGGGGGCAGGGCGACCGGGACTTCCTGGCCGCCCTCCCTGGCGCCTACCAGGCCGCCGAGTCCACGCCGGCGGCCCTCTCGTCCGAGCCCCCCGCTCCCTTCGTGCGGGCGCTGCCCTCCGCTCCCGCCAGCCTGCGCGACACCCTCGACGCCGTGCGCGATGCGCCGGTGGCGCCCGCCGATATCTGGGCCGCGCGCCAGTGGCTCAACGCCATGGAGCCGCGGCTCGCCCGCTACGTGCCGCAGGCCGGGCGGCGCCGGGCGCTGCTGGGCCGCATCCACCAGGAGGCCCGCCTCGCCGGCCTGGCCCCGGAGCTGGTGCTGGCGGTGATCCAGGTGGAGAGCGCCTTCCAGGCCGAGGCCGTCTCCTCGGCCGGCGCCGTCGGGCTGATGCAGATCATGCCCTTCTGGGTCCGCGAGCTGGGCCTGCCCGCCGACGACCTCAAGGAGCCGCACCGCAACCTGCGCTACGGCTGCACGATCCTGGCCCACTACCTGGCCGTGGAGCGCGGCGACCTGACCCGGGCGCTGGCGCGCTACAACGGCAGCCTCGGCAAGACCTGGTACCCGGAACGGGTGATGCGTGCCCTGGCCGACCGCTGGTCGCTGCAGGACGCCGGCCGCGCCACCGCCGGGCGCTGAGCCGGCGACACGCACAAAAAAAAGCCGACCCACGTGGGTCGGCTACTGGGGGGAAAGCTCCCCCCTCCCCTGACGACTCTGGAAGCGGCTGGATCAGTGCTTGTTCTTGCGACGGTGATCGCGAACGACGAACGCGACCCAGCCCCCCATGAAAGCGATCATCATCGCGACGGTCACAAGTCCGAAGATTACGGCGTCATCCAGATACATGGTGTGTCCTCCCGTCCCGATGTGTTGAGTGCACTCTAGCGCGCCATCGCGGGAGGTAAACTGACCTGTATCAAGTTTGCCGCCGCCCCCGGGAGCACAGGCCGCGAGGACTTGATGCAGGTCAGTTTCCGGGGCGCGCGGACGGGATCGACGCCGAACGGGCCGCCCTCAGGCGGGAAAATCGCGCTCGATCAGCCCCGCCGCCGCCAGATCGTCGAAGAGCCGTGCCAGGTCGGCGCGCAGCCGGACCGGCTCGACCTCGGGAAAGCGCTCGGCCAGCAGCGCCGCCACCTCGGCGAGGCTCAACGCCTCCAGGCCCAGCAGGCGCCAGACCCCGCCGGCCACGGCGCTCAGGCGGTGCACCCCGCCGCCGCCATCGACCAGGAAGTGCTCCTCGCCCAGCGGATACTCCGCCGCCACCGGCAGGCGGCGCCAGGCCGCGTCCGGGGCGCCGCCTGCCGACGCGCCCTCGGCCGCCCCAAGGGCCGGCGCCGCCGATGCCGGCGCAGGCTCGCCCTCGTCCAGGCGCGCCTCCGCCAGGCCTTCCACCACCCGCTCGACGGCTGCCACCGGGTCGTCGTAGCACAGCGAGCGGCACGGCAGGCCCTGCATCATCGGCAGCAGCCGCGCGACCAGGCGCCCCGGGGCGTGGCTGTCGGCGTCGCCGGCGAGGCTCTGGCTCAGCAGCTGCAGCAGGCCGTCGCCGGGCGAGAGGCGCGTCAGGCTCGGGGACGGCGTGCCGGACAGGCGGTCCAGCAGCACGATGGCGCCGATGGGAAGCCGCTCGCCGTGGCCGGCGAGGCGATCGCGACCAAGGGTCAGGTAGGCGTAGCGCCGATCCGAGACGCG
>JAWWBV010000657.1:0-1811 GCA_033720795.1 Halomonas sp.
CAGGGTGATCACATCGCCCTTGTGGGCCTTCAGGGAGAGGCCCTTGAGGACTTCGGTATCGCCGAAGCGCTTGGTGATATTGCGCACTTCCAGCGGAATCGGGGTATCGGCCATGAAACGGGCTCCAGATCGTGGGTGGTCCGCCGCATCGAGGGTCGGCCGGCGCGGGGGCGATCAACGCGGGTCTATGACCAGCATACTGCCGTGATCGACGTGGTTCCTTGATCGACGCAGGCCCGTGAGCAACGGATCGGCGATCAAAAAGGGGGCGATTCTAACAGGCCGGAGCCATTCCGGCAGGGGGACACGACGTCTCGTTGGGCCGAGCGTGATCCGGGGCGTAAAGGGCATGGTTCATGGGGTGTCTCCTGGCTGTTGTTATTGTCCGTGATGGGTGGCGGGCATGGCACCGAGCGGGGCCAGCCTTCAGGCCGGCGGCGGGCTCGGGACCACCAGCAGCGCCGCCCGGGCGCCGATCTCGACCTCGGCATTGGGGAAGACCACCGACAGTGGCGTCTCTCCGACGTCGAAGGCGCCGGCGCTGGCATCCTCGGCGAGCCGGGTGCCCGGCGGGAATTCGGTGAAGTTCGGCGTGTCGTCCGGGAAGCAGAGCCGGAAGTCCGGATCATGGCGCAGCAGCTCATGCTCGGCGCGGAAGAAGGTCATCTCGGCCGGGGCGGCGCCTTCGGGCTCACGACCCTCGACCAGCGCCTCGAGCAGCCGGCCCATGGGGGCCAGGGGCGCGAGGTCGTTGGCACCGAAGGGCAGGGCGCGGCCCAGCTCCAGGGTGAAGGCCGCCGCGCCGTGGTAGTGCTTCGAATAGTGCGAGAAGGTCCAGCTGTGCCGGTGCTGGTGGAGCACCGCCTGGATGTCGGCAGCGGCCAGCCACTGCCACTGGGCCGGCGGCGTCGGCGTCTCGCCGAAGGGCTCGACCACGAAGCGCGGGAAGCGGCTGTCGCGGATCGCCGTGTGCAGGTCGTAGTGCAGCGGGGCAAGCGAGGCGTGACGGCCATAGAAGGCGTCCACCTCGGCCATCAGCGCCCGGGCCCGGTCGGGCTCGTCGCCGGCATCAATGAGGTCGCGCCGAAACAGCCGGTTGAGGTTGGTCGTGACGAAACGCTCGCCGCGCCGGATCGCCTCCGGGTTACCGAGCATCACCAGCAGCGGCGCGCCGAGCCTGAGCAGGCCCGCCTCGAGCTTCGCGAGGACCCCGCCCACGAGCTCGATGGGGGCGGTCTCGTTGCCGTGGATGCCCACGGAGAGCACCCCGGCTTGGGCGTCGGCGGTGCAGGCATCCGGCATGAGCTCGACTACGCCGGGGGCGAGCAGTCGGTAACGCCCGCCGGGCAGGCGCCCTTCGCGCGTCGTGGGCACGCGTCCCTCCAGCGCCTGGTCCAGCCACTCAGACAGCATGTTCACCTCTCGTCTCGGAGGGCCCGTCGGCGCCCGTCGTGATTCCCGTTGCGTTCGCCGACACCTTCCCGTCAGCGTCCGGTGGACTCAAGGCCCCGCGTCGGAGGAATGTAAGTGGCGGGGCCCAGAGTGAAACTTCCCCCAGCCCAGCCCCAGCCCCAGCCGACGGCTGTGACCTTTGCACGATGGGGGCCCGCGCCCTCGGCGGATAGACTGGCGACGCCTCTTGTTCGTCAGCCTGCCGTCAGGACACCGCCATGACCGACCCCGTGGATCGCTTCGCCGCCCGCCCCCTCGTGGCCCATTACGATGCGCCCCGCGCCGCCGGCGGGCCAGGCCTGCCGGCACGGCTGCGCGATGCCTTTCGTGCGGCGGGGTGCGACCCGGAGCGGCTGACC
>JAWWBV010000658.1:0-1792 GCA_033720795.1 Halomonas sp.
AGACGCTGACCGCCGCGGAATACCCGCCGATGGCGCCCTCGCCCGCCGAGGCGTCCTCCTAACGGCGGGGCCTCATGCGGAGGCGCGGCGAGCGCTCGTGGGACGCCACCGCCGGCCTTCGGCAAGCCTTAAGAAACCCTTAAGAAACCCTTGAGAAAACGCCGCGATACTCCGCCCGCCTGCGCCGGAGGATGGCCCGCCGCCCATCGGCATTGCGCTCGACGATGCCCGGCCGCCAACGGCGCGCGCGGGCGCGTTTTCCGGTTGCGAGCTGACTATTCGCACCCTATCATTCGCGCTCCATTTTCTCCGCTCACCCTCCTCCCCGGGAACCTCCACTCCGATGTCGATGCTACCCCGACCGCACCACAGGCCCCGGCACCCCGCCCGGCTGCCTGGCCTTCTCGTGCTCGTGTTACTGGCCCTGCTGGCCGCCCCGCTGGCCCAGGCCGCCGCCGGCCCCCTCGCACTCACCCACTCGCTCTCCGGCTTCACCGCCGTGACGCTGTTCCTGCTCGCCTACGTGCTGGTGATGGCCGAGGAGCAGCTGCACATGCGCAAGTCCAAGCCGGTGCTGATCGCCGCCGGCCTGATCTGGACGCTGATCGGCTGGGTCTACGTGCAGGCGGGCCTGCCCGACGCCGCCGAGGAGGCCTTCCGGGAGACGCTGCTGGAGTACAGCGAGCTGCTGCTCTTCCTGCTGGTGGCGATGACCTACATCAACGCCATGGAGGAGCGCCGCGTCTTCGATGCGCTGCGCGCCTGGATGGTGCGGCGCGGCTTCAGCTACCGCTCGCTGTTCTGGATCACCGGGGTACTGGCCTTCGCCATCTCGGCCATCGCCAACAACCTGACCACGGCGATGCTGATGTGCGCCGTGGTGCTCAAGGTCGCCGAGGGCGACAAGCGCTTCATCGGCCTGTGCTGCGTCAACATCGTCATCGCCTCCAACGCCGGCGGCACCTTCAGCCCCTTCGGCGACATCACCACCCTGATGGTCTGGCAGGCCGGCATGGTGGCGTTCGACCAGTTCTTCGCCCTGCTGGTGCCGGCGCTGGTCAACTACCTGCTGCCGGCGGTGATCATGAGCCTGTTCATCAAGAACCGGAAGCCCGACGCCCTGGAGGAGAACGTCTGGCTCAAGCGCGGCGCGCGGCGCATCATCGCCCTGTTCCTGTTCACCGTGGCCAACGCCGTGGCCTGCCATACCCTGCTCAACCTGCCGCCGGTGCTCGGCATGATGACCGGCCTCGGCCTGCTGCAGTTCTTCGGCTACTACCTGCGGCGCAGCCTGCCGATGTCGCTGGAGCGCAAGCGTACCCGCTACGCCCAGCGCGGCGACTGGAAGAAGCTCGAGCAGCTCGGCAGCGTGGTGCCCTTCGACGTCTTCACGCGAATCGCCCGCTCCGAGTGGGACACCCTGCTGTTCTTCTACGGCGTGGTGATGTGCGTCGGCGGCCTGGGGTTCATGGGCTACCTGGCGCTGCTCTCCGAGACGCTCTACACCGGCTGGGACCCGGTCTGGGCCAACATCGTGCTCGGCGTGGTCTCGGCGGTGGTCGACAACATCCCGGTGATGTTCGCCGTGCTCTCGATGGAGCCGGCCATGTCGCTCGGCAACTGGCTGCTGATCACCCTCACCGCCGGCGTCGGCGGCAGCCTGCTCTCGGTGGGCTCCGCCGCCGGGGTGGCGTTGATGGGCCAGGCGCGGGGTAACTACACCTTCGCCACCCACCTGCGCTGGGCACCGGTCATCGCCCTGGGCTACGCGACCAGCATCGCCGTGCACCTC
>JAWWBV010000659.1:0-1792 GCA_033720795.1 Halomonas sp.
CATGCTCGGCACCCTCGACCATCGCCACGTGCTGGCGCTGGTCGAGGCGCTGGCCGAGGTGGATGCCGCCCGGCTGCTCGGCGAGGTGGCGGCCCTGGCCGAGCAGGGGCCCGACTTCGCCGCGGTGCTCGACGACATCACCGGCGTACTGCACCGCCTGGCCATCGCCCAGATGGTGCCCGACGCCGTGGACAACGGCCACGGCGACCGCGACGCCCTGCTTCAGCTTGCCGCGCGCTTCACCGCCGAGGACATCCAGCTCTTCTACCAGATCGGCATCCAGGGCCGCGGCGACATGGAGCATGCCCCGGACCTGCGCACCGCGTTGGAGATGACCCTGCTGCGCATGCTGGCGTTCCGGCCCCAGGGCGTGCCGCGGCCGGCGCAGACGCCGCTGCCCCTGCGCGGTCAGCCGGGCGGCGCCGGGGAGGGACCGGGAGGCGATCCGGCGTCGGGGCCCGAGGCGTCGCGCACCGCCCCATCCGAGATGTCCCCATCACCAGGGGCCGAGGTGGCGCCGCCCCAGGCGTCCGAGCCGATCCATTCGCTGGAGCCCGGGGCCGTATCTGCTCCTTCGCCCGAGCCGGCACCGGCCACCGAGGCCGCGCCGCCGACCGAGACAGCGCCTCCCGTGGAAGAGCCGCCAAACGCGCCGGCCGGCGATGGCACTCCCGCTCCTGACCCCGTCTCCCCATCACCGGAAAGAGCACCGGAGACGCTGCCGGAGAGCACGTCGCCGGCAGCGCCCGCGCCGCCGCCTGACGAGACCCTGACGTCCGCTCCCCCCGAGCCTGACCCGTCGCGCGAGGCGACCCGCGACCCCGAACCCGCCCAGGCGGCCGATGAGGCGGCGCCGATCGCGCCGGCGGGCCGCTTCGAGCACGCCGACTGGCTGGCCCGCTTCGAGTCGCTGGGGCTCGGCGGGCTGACCCGCAACCTGGCGGCCCACTGCGTGGTCGAGGCCGACGACGGCGAGCGTCTGACGCTGCGCCTCGACCCCTCCCAGGAGGCGATGAACGCCGAGGTCCACGTGACCCGCATCCGCGAGGCGCTGGCGGCCGCTGGCGTCGAGCGTCGCCTCACGCTCGAGCCCGGGGAGCTGCCCCCGGCGATCGAGACGCCCCGGCAGCAGGCCGACCGCCTGGCCGCCCGGCGGCACGCCGAGGCGATTGAAGCCTTGACCCGCGACCCCCATGTACAGAAGTTGCAGCAGGCCTTCGGTGCGCGCCTGATCGAATCCACGGTCAAGCCCGCCGACGCCGAGGCGCGCGGCTGAACCGGGCGCCGCGACCGATCACATCAACCACGAGAGGATATCGCCATGATGAAGGGTGGCATGGGCAACATCATGAAGCAGGCCCAGGAGATGCAGGAGAAGATGCAGAAGGCCCAGGAGGAGGTCGCCAAGGCCGAGGTCCAGGGCGAGGCGGGCGCCGGCATGGTCAAGGTGACCATGAACGGTCGCCACGACGTCAGCAAGGTCGAGCTCGACCCGAGCCTGATGGAGGAGGACAAGGAGCTCCTCGAGGACCTGCTGGCGGCCGCCGTGAACGACGCGGTGCGCAAGGTCGAGGCGGACTCCAAGGCGCGCATGGAGGAGGCCACCGCCGGCCTCAACCTGCCGCCGGGCTTCAAGATGCCGTTCTGATCCAGGCCGAGACGGACCGACCATGAGCTTTTCCCCGCTGATCGAGAGACTGATGGAGTCGCTGCGGGTGCTGCCCGGCGTCGGCCCCAAGACCGCCCAGCGCATGGCCATGCACCTGCTCGAGCGCGACCGCGACGGCGGCCG
>JAWWBV010000660.1:0-1787 GCA_033720795.1 Halomonas sp.
CTCGGCCGGTGGCACGCTCGAATATGGATAAGCGATCATGGCCAACTATTCTACCAACGAATTCAAGGGCGGTCTGAAGGTGATGCTCGACGGCGATCCCTGCAGCATCGTCGAGAACGAGCTCGTCAAGCCGGGCAAGGGGCAGGCCTTCAACCGCGTCAAGCTGCGCAACCTGATGACCGGTCGCGTCCTCGAGCACACCTTCAAGTCCGGCGACTCCCTGGAGGGCGCCGACGTCATGGAGCTGGAGATGGAGTACCTCTACACCGACGGTGACATGTGGTACTTCATGAAGACCGATGGCTCCTTCGAGCAGTACGCGGTCGAGAAGCGCGCCCTGGGCGACACCGAGAAGTGGCTCAAGGAGCAGGTGCCCTACACCGTGACCCTGTGGAACGACAACGCCATCAGCGTGACCCCGCCGAACTTCATCGAGCTCGAGGTCACCGAGACCGACCCGGGCCTCAAGGGCGACACCGCCCAGGGCGGCTCCAAGCCGGCGACCCTCTCCTCCGGCGCCGTGGTCCGCGTGCCGCTGTTCATCAACGAGGGCGAGGTGCTGAAGGTGGATACGCGCTCCGGCGAGTACGTCTCCCGCGCGTAAGGCGGCGCCCTTCCTGCGCTCGCTCATACGGCGTTGAATCCCGAGACGGCGTGCTCATTTAGCGCTGCTAAACTCCGCCGCCTTTCTCGGGATTCGCCTTGTCTGAGCATCGCTCGGAGAGGGCATAACTTGGGCGACCTGCCCTACAAGGCCACGCTGGTTTCTGGCGTGGCCTTCGTCGTTTCTGGAGGAGTCTTTCATGTCCATCGACTGGCGCCCCAGCGCCGAGATCGCCACCCTGCGCGAGCGCGCAAGGCTGATCGCCGAGGTGCGGGCCTTCTTCGCCGAGCGCGACGTGCTGGAGGTGGAGACCCCGGTGCTCGGCCACGGCGGCAGCACCGAGGTCCACCTGGCCTCCCTCTCGACCGAGGCGACCACCCCGGCCGGCCGGGAACGGCTGTGGCTGCAGACCTCCCCGGAGTTCGCCATGAAGCGCCTGCTGGCCGCAGGCTCGGGGCCGATCTTCCAGCTGGCCAGAAGCTTCCGCGACGGCGAGGTGGGGCGGCGCCACAACCTCGAGTTCACCATGCTGGAGTGGTACCGCCCGGGGCTCGGCCTCGAGGCGCTGATCGAGGAGACCGCCGCGCTGGTGGCGCGGGTGCTCGGGCGAGAATCGGGGGATAAGCCGGGACCGCTGCGCCGGCGCCGCTACCGGGAACTCTTCCGCGAGGCGCTGGGCATCGATCCCTTCACGGCCACCCTGGCAGAGCTGCGCCGGCTGGCCGGCGAGCGGGGCGGGCTCTCGATGGATGACAGCGATCGCGACGGCTGCCTGGACCTGCTGATGAGCTTCGTCATCGAGCCGCAGCTCGGGCGAGATGGCCTCGATGCCGTGGTCGACTACCCCGCCAGCCAGGCCGCCCTGGCACGCCACCATCGCGACCCCGAGGACGGCGCGCCGGTCGCCTCGCGCTTCGAGCTCTACCTCGGCGGACTCGAACTCGCCAACGGCTACGACGAGCTCACCGACGCCGCGGAACAGCGCGCGCGCTTCACCGAGGACAACGCCGCCCGGCGCGCCCTGGGGCTCGCCGAGGTGGCGGTGGACGAGCGCCTGCTGGCGGCCCTGGAGAGCGGGCTGCCCGCCGGCAGCGGCGTGGCGCTGGGCCTCGACCGGCTGATCCAGCTGGCGCTGGGCAAGGCGAGCGTCGCCGAGGTGATGGCCTTCGCCACCCCGCGCTGC
>JAWWBV010000661.1:0-1783 GCA_033720795.1 Halomonas sp.
CGGTCTCCGGCCCCGCCAGGGCCAGGGCGTCGAGGCTGACCAGCGGCTGGTCGAAGCCGCGCAGGCGAAAGCCGCAGCCGGCGATCGCCAGGGTGGCGCCGGCGGCGAGGCCGAGGCGCAGGAGGTGTCGGCGCTGCATGGGGTGGTCTTCCGTGTGGCGCGATGAAGGGGGCATGGCGATCAGCCCACCACGATATTGACGAGCTTGCCCGGCACGACGATCACCTTGCGCACGCTCTTGCCCTCGAGATGGCGCTGGACGTTCTCGGCGGCGAGGGCCTGGGCCTCGATGGCGGCCTTGTCCGCGTCGGCCTCGACCTCGATGCGCGCGCGCAGCTTGCCGTTCACCTGCACCACCAGCTCGATGCTGTCGCGGGCCAGGGCGGCCTCATCCACCCGGGGCCAGGCGGCGTCGATCGCCGGCTCGTCGTGGCCGAGCTCCGCCCACAGGGCGTGGCAGGCGTGGGGCGTGATCGGGGCGAGCAGCAGCACGCAGGCCTCCACCGCCTCGCGCGCCACGGCGAGCCCCTGGGGGGAGGTGTCGTCGAACTTCGCGAGCGCGTTGGTCAGCTCCATCACCGCGGCGATGGCGGTGTTGAAGGTGGTGCGGCGGCCGATGTCGTCGCCGGCCTTCTTGATGGTCTCATGCGTCTTGCGGCGCAGGTCGCGCTGGTCGTCGCTGAGCGCCTGGGCGTCGAGGACGCCGGGCGTGCCGACCGCGAGGTGCTCGCTGACCAGGCGCCACAGGCGCTTGAGGAAGCGGCTGGCCCCCTCGACGCCGGAGTCGGACCACTCCAGGGACTGCTCCGGGGGCGCGGCGAACATCATGAACAGGCGTACGGTGTCGGCGCCGAAGCGGTCGATCATCGACTGCGGATCGACGCCGTTGTTCTTGGACTTGGACATCTTCTCGATGCCGCCCATCTCCACCGGCTCGCCATCCGCGACCAGCACGGCGCTGACCGGGCGGCCCTTGTCGTCGCGCTTGACCTCGACGTCGGCCGGGTTGAACCACTCCTTGCCGCCGTTCTCGGTGGGTCGGTAGAAGGTCTCGGCGATCACCATGCCCTGGGTGAGCAGGCGCTGGAAGGGCTCGTCGGTCTCGACCATGCCGAAGTCGCGCATCAGCTTGTTGAAGAAGCGCGCATAGAGCAGGTGCAGGATGGCGTGCTCGATGCCGCCGATGTAGAGGTCCACCGGCAGCCAGTAGTTGACCCGCTCGTCGAGCATCGCCTCGGGGTTATCGGCGCAGCAGAAGCGCGCGAAGTACCAGGAGGACTCCATGAAGGTGTCGAAGGTATCGGTCTCGCGGGTCCAGCCGTCGCCGAGGTCGGAGAACGCCGGCATTCGCTTGAGCGGCGAGCCGGTGGCGTCGACGGTGACCTCCATGGGCAGGGCGACCGGCAGCTCCTCATCGCTGAGCGGGACGGTCTGGCCCTCGGGGCCATACTTGACCGGGATCGGCGCGCCCCAGTAGCGCTGGCGAGCCACCCCCCAGTCGCGCAGGCGGAAGTTGGTCTTCACCTCGCCGCGGCCGAGCTCGGCGAGCCGCGCGGCGATGGCCTCGAAGGCGGCGTCGAAGTCCAGGCCGTCGAACTCGCCGGAGTGGATCAGGGTGCCGTAGTCGTCGTGGGCCCCCGCGGAGAGGTCCGGGGCCTCGCCGTTGGCGTCGGCGATCACCGCCTCGATGGGCAGGCCGTACTTGGTGGCGAACTCCCAGTCGCGCTGGTCGTGGCCGGGGACCGCCATCACCGCGCCGGTGCCGTACTCCATGAGCACGAAG
>JAWWBV010000662.1:0-1782 GCA_033720795.1 Halomonas sp.
CCGGCCAGCAAGGCCTCCGTCAGCAAGACCAGCAAGGGCTGGATGAAGGAGCACTTCGACGACCGCTTCGTGCAGCAGAGCTGGCAGGACGGCTACCGCAGCCGGGCCAGCTACAAGCTGCTGGCGCTGGACGAGAAGGACAAGCTGCTGCGACCCGGCATGACGGTGATCGACCTGGGCGCCGCCCCGGGCGGCTGGAGCCAGGTGGCCGCCGAGAAGATCGGCTCGGACGGCGTGGTGATCGCCTCGGACATCCTCGAGATGGATGCCCTGGCCGACGTCGACTTCATCCAGGGCGACTTCACCGAGGCGCAGGTGCTCGAGGCGATCCTCGACACCCTCGGCGATCGTCCGGTAGACCTTGTGATGTCGGACATGGCCCCCAATATGAGTGGGATGGCCGCCATCGACCAGCCCCAGGCGATGTACCTGGTGGAGCTGGCACTGGATCTGGCGCGCCAGACGCTGTCACCCGGCGGCACCTTCCTGGCCAAGGTGTTCCAGGGCGAGGGGTTCGACGAGTTCCTGAAGGAGCTGCGTGGCAGCTTCACGCGGGTGGTGACGCGCAAGCCGGAGGCCTCCCGGGCCCGCTCGCGTGAGGTCTATCTGCTGGCGGAAGGATTTCGCGGCTGAGGCGTGCCTCGGCCGCAATACGGGGCACTGCCACGATAGGCAGCGCCTAATGGGCCGATGGCCGGACAGGGCGGCGCGACTGTGTCACAGTAACGGTAATTCCCGCTCCGGCCGTAGGCTGGCTGAACATGTGCCGCTCATGTAGTGTCGAAGGACCAGGCATTTTCGGCCGACAGATTCTTGCAATGAGGGTAGTCCCTTGAACGACATGGCGAAGAACCTGATTCTGTGGTTGGTCATCGCGGCAGTGCTGCTGACGGTGTTCAACAACTTCAGCGTCGACAGCTCACCGCAGGCGATGAACTATTCCCAGTTCGTCCAGCAGGTGCAGAACCAGCAGGTCAAGAGCGTCACCATCGATGGTTACACCATCAGCGGTGAGCGCAACGACGGCTCCCAGTTCCGGACCATCCGCCCGGCGGCGGAGGATCCCAAGCTGATGGACGACCTGCTGGCCAATGACGTCACCGTGGTGGGCAAGGAGCCCGAGCAGCAGAGCCTGTGGATGCGCCTGCTGATCGCCAGCTTCCCGATCCTGCTGATCCTGGCGATCTTCATGTTCTTCATGCGCCAGATGCAGGGCGGCGGGGCCGGCAAGGGCGGGCCCATGAGCTTCGGCAAGTCCAAGGCCAAGCTGCTCTCCCAGGACCAGATCAAGACCACCTTCGCCGACGTCGCGGGCTGCGACGAGGCCAAGGAGGAGGTCGAGGAGCTGGTCGACTTCCTGCGCGATCCCACCAAGTTCCAGCGCCTGGGCGGTACCATCCCGCGCGGCGTGCTGATGGTCGGCCCGCCCGGTACCGGCAAGACGCTGCTCGCCAAGTCGATCGCCGGCGAGGCCAAGGTGCCGTTCTTCTCGATCTCCGGCTCCGACTTCGTCGAGATGTTCGTCGGCGTGGGCGCCTCCCGCGTGCGTGACATGTTCGAGCAGGCCAAGAAGCAGTCGCCCTGCATCATCTTCATCGACGAGATCGACGCCGTGGGCCGCTCGCGCGGCGCCGGCATGGGCGGCGGCAACGACGAGCGCGAGCAGACCCTGAACCAGCTGCTGGTCGAGATGGACGGCTTCGAGGCCAACGAGGGCATCATCGTCATCGCCGCCACCAACCGGCCCGACGTGCTCGACCCGGCGCTGCTGCGCCCGGGCCG
>JAWWBV010000663.1:0-1778 GCA_033720795.1 Halomonas sp.
CTCGCGCACCTTGTGCACGCTCGGGGCCTCGCCTTTCGAGAGCAGGGCGTCGATGGCCCGCTGTACATCCTCGTACCGCACGCCGCTGCGCGCCATGGTCGTCTCCTCGTGGTGATCTGTCGGCCGCCTGTGCGGCCGTATCCGTGTTCGGGGCGCCAGTCTACCCGGGGGCGAGCCAATTTTGAAGCTAATTACGTATTACGTAAAACGTAAATTTATTTACAATCATCGGGATAAAATCAAGATTACGCGGCTTATCTTGCTTTTGCCGCCAGACCCGCGGGATACTGACAAGGAGCAAGGAGCAAGGAGCAAGGAGCAAGGAGCAAGGAGCAAGGAGCAAGGAGCAGGACCATGAGTGCCACGGGAGGCGGGATGGCGGGAGAGAGGAGAACCAGGGGACCGGGACAGCCGGAGCAGGCACGCAGCCCAGGCCTGCCGGTCTCACGGTCATCGGGTGAGCTGGCGGGGGGCGGCGCGCACATCGAGGCCGCGAGCGACGCCGAGGCCGTGGCGCGCTGGCTCGCCGAGTACCGGGCGAGCCGGCAGACCCGGCGCGCCTATCGGCGCGAGGCGGAGCGGCTGCTGCTGTGGCTGGGCGAGCAGGGCAGGGGGCTCGGCGAGCTGCGCCGCCAGGACCTGGACGCCTTCGAGGCCTTCCTGGCCGACCCGCGGCCGGCCGAGCGCTGGATCGGTCCGGTGCGCCCGCGGGAGGATCCGCGCTGGCGGCCCTTCCGGGGACCGCTCTCCCCGGCGAGCCGTCGGCAGAGCCTGGTCATCCTGCAGGGCATGTACGCCTGGCTCGTGGAGGCGGGCTGGGTCGGCCATAACCCCTTTCGGCTGATGCGCGACAAGCGCCGCCGGCTGGACAACCGCCAGGGCGGCATCGAGCGCTACCTCGAGCGGCCGCTGTGGGACTGGTTGTGGGCCTGGCTCGATCGGCCGCTGCCGGCGGACGCCGCGCCGCGCCGGG
The DNA here is from genome assembly GCA_033720795.1 of Halomonas sp. Classification (GTDB taxonomy): domain Bacteria; phylum Pseudomonadota; class Gammaproteobacteria; order Pseudomonadales; family Halomonadaceae; genus Halomonas. Next base: position 974 of record JAWWBV010000663.1, read on the forward strand.
TCTTCGAGCGGTCACGCCGCCGGCTGATCTTCGGCTTCGCCTACCTGCTGGCTCCGCGTATCGGCGAGATGAGCGCGGCGCGCATGAACGACTTCGTGCGCCGCGAGGGGCGCTGGTGGTGGCGGGTGGTGGGCAAGGGCGACAAGGCGGCGCAGGTGCCGGTGCCGCCGGACATGCTGGCCCTGCTGGTGGCCTGGCGGGAGGCCCTGGGCCTGCCGCCCCATCCCGCCTCGGATGACGATGGCCCGCTGCTCAGGGCGCTGGACGGCACACGGGGCTTGGGCGACAACCGGCTCTATCGGCTGATTCGCGACGCCTTCGGCGAGGCGGCGGGCGCCCTGGAGGCCGAGCAGGGCGACGAGGCCCGCGACGCCGTGGCGCGCCTGCGCCAGGCCACGCCCCACTGGCTGCGCCATACGGCGCTGACCCATCAGGCCCAGGCCGGGGTGGAGCTTCGCTACCTGGCGGGCACCGCGCGCCATTCGCGGCTCGATACCACGGCGCGCTACCTGCACGCCGAGGACGAGGAGTGGCATCGCCAGCAGGCGCGTCACGGCCTCGGCGCGGCGGCGGAGGATCGAGATGGGGCGCCTGAGTCGTTATACTGAAGTTCACCGCTTTCAGGAGAGATCATGAGCACCGAGACCACCGCCGAACAGGCCCAGCAGGAGCTTCTCGACGAGTTCGAGATGTTCGACAACTGGATGGATCGCTACCAGTACATCATCGACATGGGCAAGCAGCTGCCGGCCTTTCCCGAGGAGTGGAAGGTCGAGGAGCTGAAGATCCAGGGCTGTCAGTCCAA
>JAWWBV010000664.1:0-1761 GCA_033720795.1 Halomonas sp.
ACCGACTGGCACCTGCGCCGTCCCGCTCTCGCCGAGGAGTCCCTGTGATGCAATGGGAAACCGTGATCGGGCTGGAGGTCCACGTCCAGCTCGCCACCCGCTCCAAGATCTTCTCCGGCGCCTCGACCGCCTTCGGCGCCGAGCCCAACAGCCAGGCCTGCGCCGTCGACCTGGGCATGCCCGGCGTGCTGCCGGTGCTCAACGAGGCCGCCGTGGCCATGGCCGTGCAGTTCGGCCTGGGCATCCACGCCGAGATCCCCGAGGTCTCGGTGTTCGACCGCAAGAACTACTTCTATCCGGACCTGCCCAAGGGCTACCAGACCAGCCAGATGTATCACCCCATCGTCGGCCCCGGCGAGGTGGAGATCACCCTGGACGACGGCAGCACCAAGGCCATCCGGGTGCACCACGCCCACCTCGAGGAGGACGCCGGCAAGTCGCTCCACGAGGACTTCCACGGCATGACCGGCATCGATCTGAACCGCGCCGGCACGCCGCTGCTGGAGATCGTCTCCGAGCCCGACATGCGCTCGGCCAGGGAGGCCGCGGCCTACCTCAAGGCGATCCACTCCATCGTCACCTACCTCGGCATCAGCGACGGCAACATGGCCGAGGGCTCGATGCGCTGCGACGTCAACGTCTCGGTGCGTCCCAAGGGCCAGGAGGCCTTCGGCACCCGTGCCGAGATCAAGAACGTCAACTCCTTCCGCTTCGTCGAGCGCGCCATCGCCTTCGAGGTGGAGCGCCAGATCGAGCTGCTCGAGGACGGCGGCGAGGTGGTCCAGGAGACCCGCCTCTTCGACCCCGAACGCGACGAGACCCGCAGCATGCGCACCAAGGAGCAGGCCAACGACTACCGCTACTTCCCCTGCCCCGACCTGCTGCCGGTGGTGCTCGACCGGGCCTACGTCGACCACCTGCGCGCCAACCTCCCGGAGCTGCCCGCCGAGAAGCGCGCCCGCTTCGAGGGCGAGCTCGGGCTCTCCGCCTATGACGCCGGCGTGCTCTCGGCGAGCCGTGAGATGGCCGAGTTCTTCGAGCAGGTCAAGGACGCCTGCGGCGATGCCAAGCAGGCCGCCAACTGGGTGCAGGGCGAACTCTCCGGCGCGCTGAACCGGGAAGGCCTGCCGATCCGGGACAGCGCGATCTCGGCGCCGCAGCTCGGTGGTCTTATCGCCCGGGTCATCGACGGCACCATCAACGGCAAGGCCGCCAAGCAGGTCTTCCAGGCGCTGTGGAACGGCGAGGGCGAGAGTGCCGACGCGGTGATCGAGGCCAAGGGCCTCAAGCAGGTCACCGACACCGGCGCCATCGAGGCGATGATCGACCAGGTGATCGCCGACAGCCCCGCCCAGGTGGCCCAGTACCGCGATGCCGAGCCCGACAAGCGCGGCAAGATGATCGGCTACTTCGTTGGCCAGGTGATGAAGGCCTCCCGCGGCACCGCGAACCCCCAGCAGGTCAACGGCCTGCTCAAGGAAAAGCTCGACGCCCTGTGCTGAGCACCGGGGCGGGCGTACCAACGCCCGCCCCCTCGATTTCAAAGGACGACCCATGGCAGACGATGTCGGCGCGCGGCTGCGCGCCCTGCGCACCCTGAGAGGCATCTCCCAGCGCGAACTCGCCAAGCGCTGCGGCGTCACCCACTCCAGCCTGTCGCTGATCGAGCAGGGCAAGGTCTCGCCCTCGGTGAGCTCGCTGAAGAAGATCCTCGACGCCATCCCGATGAGCGTCGGGGACTTCTTCACCATGGACCTGGAG
>JAWWBV010000665.1:0-1755 GCA_033720795.1 Halomonas sp.
CCGCCAGGTGAGGCGCTCGTCGTCGCGGGTCATCTCGCGGATGCCGAGCGCCCCCACCATGGGGATCGCCTCGCCCAGCCAGGCGAGGAAGGCGGCCATGTCGTCCTCGCCGCCGGCGGCGGGCAGCGGCAAGCGCGGGTGGGGAACGCCGATCTCGCGCATGGGGTCAGTCCCAGCGCTCGACGAAGGCGTCGATGTCGTGCTCGGGCAGCGGCTTGTGGCGCCCGCCCATGGTGCCCAGATACAGGAAGGCCACCACCTCGTCGTCCTCGGCGAGCCCCAGCCCCTTGCGCACGGTGGGATCGAAGGCGTACTTGCCGCTGCGCCACATGGCGCCGAGCCCCTGGGCGTGGGCCGCGAGCAGGATGCCGTGGGCGGCGCAGCCGGCGGAGATCACCTGCTCGATCTTCGGCACCTTGGGCTCGTCCGGGGTGACCTTGGCGATCACCGCGATGATCATCGGCGCACGCAGCGGCTTCTTGCGGGCCGCGTTGAGGGTGGCGTCACTGGCGTGGGGATCCTCGCGGAACTCGGCCTCGGCGAACAGCTCGCCGAGGCGCGAGAGGCCCTCGCCGGAGAACTCGATGAAGCGCCAGGGGCGCAGCTCCTTGTGATCCGGCGCCCGCAGGGCCGCCCGGTAGATCGCCTCGAGTTGCTCGGGGCTCGGCGGCGGGCCCATCAGCTTGCCCATGGAGCTGCGTTCGTGCAGCAGCGTCAGCGCGTCCATTGAGTCTCTCCTTGGGTTCGTCAGACGAGAATCTTTCTCGTCACTCTATCAGCTGCCCGGGCGCCTGTCCTGCCGGGCGCCCGCCTCCTTCCCCACTGCCGCGCGTCCCTCACTGCCGCTCGTCCCTTATGGCCGAGCGTCCTTATTGCCGAGAAAGCCGCAGCGGCTCGGGCGGCCGCTCGCCGGGGGTGGCGCGCCAGGGGCTGATGTCGAGCCCGCCACGGCGCACGTAGCGGGCCAGCACCAGCAGCCGCTCGGGCCGGGCGCGGGCCATCAGGTCGGTGAAGATGTGCTCCACGCAGTGCTCGTGGAAGTCCTGGTGCTGGCGATAGCCGATCAGGTAGCGCAGCAGCCCCTCGCGGTCGAGCTTCGGCCCGCGGTAGCGGATCAGCACGCTGCCCCAGTCGGGCTGGCCGGTGACCGGGCAGTTGGACTTGAGCAGGTGGGAGTAGAGCGTCTCCTCGACGATCTCCTCCCCCACCGTCAGGTGCTCGGCGCTCGGGGTGTAGTCGGTCACCTCGATGTCCAGGTCGTCCAGGCACTCGCCGGGCAGGCGCTTCACCGCGAGGGCGGCGTCGTCCAGGTCGAGCAGCTCGACCGCCACCGGCGCGCCGGCCGCCTGGGCCAGGTCGCGCAGCAGGGTGTCGATCACCGCCTGGCGGCTCTCGAAGCGGGTCTGGTTGAAGCCGTTGAGGTAGAGCTTCCAGGACTTGGACTCGATCAGGTAGGGCGACTCGGCCGGCAGGCGAAAGCGCGCCACGGCGACCAGCGGCTTGCCCCGGGCGTTGAGCCACGAGACCTCGAAGGCGTGCCACTCGTCCTCGCCGACGAAGGGCAAGGCGCCCTCCTCGATGCCCAGCGGCGCGCGATTGGCGGCCCGGGGGATGGGATAGAGCAGCCCGGCGTCGTAGTGCTCGGGATAGGCGGAGTCGCGCCCCAGCGGGGCGTGCTCGAGGGTGTCGGGTCGGTGTTGGGTCATGTCAGCTCCTGATGCCCTTGCCATGCTTCAGCATCCACAGCGCCACGCC
>JAWWBV010000666.1:0-1751 GCA_033720795.1 Halomonas sp.
GCAGTGCCTGGAGAACTCGCGCTCGCTCATGCCCTCGAGCTCCGCGGCGCGCTGGTAGTAGAACGGCGCCTCGGTGTGGCGGATGGTGTCGATGGGCAGGTCGAAGTGGTCGTGGAACGCCTTGAGGCCGGTCAGCGAGCCGGAGGCGATGCCGGAGCCGTGGTAGCCGCGCATCCGCGAGATCACCTTCTTCTTCTGCGGCAGGCCGCGCACGTTGTTGTAGTAGCGCACGATCTTCAGCTGGGTCTCGTTGGCATCGCTGCCGGACATGCCGTAGTAGACCTTGGACATGCCGGGGCCGGCGAGCTCGAGAATCTTCTCGGAGAGCGCGATCTGCGGCTCGTTGGAGTGCCCCACGTAGGTGTGGTAGTAGGACATCTTCAGGGCCTGCTCGTAGATCGCCTCCGCCACCTCGGTGCGGCCGTAGCCGATGTTGACGCAGTAGAGGCCGGCGAAGCCGTCGATGAACTCGCGGCCATCCTTGTCGACGATGTGGATGCCCTGGCCGCCGGTGATCACCCGGCCCGGCGCGTCGCCGTGGGCGAAGTCACGCAGGTGGGTGGAGGCGTGGAAGGTCACCTTGCGGTCGCGGTCGATCAGGTCCTGGTGCTGCTGGTGCATCGGGTTCTCCCTTCAAAGATGCTCCCCGGCTCCTGCCGGGAAGGATGTTCATCGAATTCGAATGCTGGTTGGCACCGCCGTCATGCCCTAGCTCGCGATGCCCGAGGACGAAACCCTGAGGCTTCGCTCGCGGCCTGCGGGTCAGGCCGGATCCAGGTCCCTCTTGCCGGCCTTGAATCGACCTCCCTGTCGATTTCCCCGCGCCGCTGCGCTTACCTCAGCGCTCTCGGGTAGATATCGCTCGCTGGGGCATCCCGGCAATGTCTCGGAGGCTAGCTCCCTGACACGGAGCCCAGGGCGCCGAGGCAGTAGTACTTGGTCTCCAGGTACTCGTCGATGCCGGTCACCCCGCCCTCGCGGCCGAGGCCGGAGTGCTTGACGCCGCCGAAGGGCACCGGGGGACCGGTCATCTTCACCGAGTTCACGGCCACCATGCCGAACTCCAGGGCCCGCAGGACCTTCCAGATGCGGCGGATGTCGTGGGTGTAGAGGTAGGCCGCGAGGCCGTACTCGGTGTCGTTGGCCATCTCGATGACCTGGTCGTCGTCGGCGTAGGCGGTGATCCCGGCCACCGGCGCGAAGCTCTCCTCGTGCCAGAGCTTCATGTCGTGGGTCACGCCCGTGAGCAGCACCGGCATGAAGAAGTTCTCGCCCGGCGCCTGGCTCTGGTCGCCGGCCACCAGGGTCGCGCCCTTGGAGATGGCGTCGTCGACGATGGCCGCGGCCTTCTCCACCGCCTGACGGTGGATCAGCGGCCCGAGGTCGATCTCGCTCTCCAGGCCATTGCCCACGGTCAGCGCCGCCATGCGCTCGGCGAAGTGCTCGACGAACTCGTCATGAATCGATTCGTGGACCAGGATGCGATCCGCGGCGAGGCAGTCCTGGCCGGCGGTCTGGAACTTGGCCGCCACCGCGGCGAAGGCCGCCTCCTTGGGATCCATGTCCGGCCCGACGATGAAGGGGGCGTTGCCGCCCAGTTCCAGCGACACGCGCTTCACGGTGCTGGCGCACTGCTCCAGCAGCAGCCGACCGACCCGGGTGGAGCCGGTGAAGGACAGCGCCTTGACCCGGTCGTCATAGCACAGGAGCTTGGAGACCTCGGCCGCCTCGCCCAGCACCACGTTGAAGAC
>JAWWBV010000667.1:0-1751 GCA_033720795.1 Halomonas sp.
GCGTTTCGGCAAGATCATCAATCCCGAGGGCATTCGCACCATCGGCGAATTCGGGAACCTCACCGAGGCGCTCTCGCGCCGTGGCTTCAGCGAAGCCCAGGTCCGCAAGATCATGGGCGAGAACTGGGTGCGCGTCCTGAAGGACGTCTGGGGAAGCTGACCCATCCGCGAGGGGCGCCGGGTGCAGGCCGAAGAGGAGGTCCGACGCCAGGGATGGCGTCGGTAGCGCCCAGGGAAGGGTTCACAGCGCCTCCTCGCAGGCCTGCCGACGGATCAGCTCCGAGCGCCGCCGCTTACCTTGAAGAACAACGATATCCAAGGACTACGACCGTGACCAAGATGGCCCCCGAACTGCCCATCGAAGTGGATGCCGAGACCGGCGTCTGGACCACCGATGCGCTGCCCATGCTCTACGTGCCCCGGCACTTCTTCATCAACAACCACGTGGCCGTGGAAGAGGCATTGGGCGTCGAGAAGTACGCCGAGATCCTCTATCACGCCGGCTACAAGAGCGCCTGGCACTGGTGCGAGAAGGAGGCCGAATGCCACGGCCTCGAGGGCGAGGCGGTCTTCGAGCACTACATGAAGCGCCTGTCCCAGCGCGGGTGGGGCAAGTTCGTGACCGAGGCCATCGACCTCGAGGCGGGGACCTGCCGGGTACGCCTCGAGCACAGCGCCTTCGTCTATCAGCTGGGCAAGGTGGGGCGCCGCGTCGAATACATGTTCACCGGCTGGTTCGCCGGCGCCATGGACCAGATCCTCGCCGCGCGCGGCAGCGACCTGCGCACCGTCGCCGAGCAGATCCAGAGCGGCGCCGAGGAGGGCTGCGACGTCGGGATCTTCGTGACCCGTCCGCTCGACGCTCTCACCCCCACCGGGCAGGCCTGAGGAGGCATCACCATGGCATTCGACGCGATCTTCCAGCCGATCCAGATCGGCAACCTGACCATCCGCAACCGCGTGGTCAGCACCGCCCATGCCGAGGTGCATGCCACCGACGGCGGCATGACCACCGACCGCTACGTCAAGTACTACGAGGAGAAGGCCAAGGGCGGCTGTGGTCTTTCCATCTGCGGCGGCTCCTCGGTGGTCTCCATCGACAGCCCCCAGGGCTGGTGGAGCTCGGTCAACCTCGCCACCGACCGCATCATCCCGCACTTCCAGAACCTGGCCGATGCCGTGCACAAGCATGGCGGCAAGATCATGATCCAGATCACCCACATGGGGCGCCGCTCGCGCTGGGACGGCTTCGACTGGTCGACCCTGCTGTCGCCCTCCGGCATCCGTGAGCCGGTGCACCGCTCGACCTGCAAGACCATCGAGGAGGAGGACATCTGGCGGATCATCGGCGACTTCGCCCAGGCCGCGCGTCGGGCCAAGGCGGGAGGCCTCGACGGCGTCGAGCTGTCCGCCGTGCACCAGCACCTGATCGACCAGTTCTGGAGCCCGCGGGTCAACAAGCGTACCGATCGGTGGGGCGGCAGCTTCGAGAATCGCATGCGCTTCGGCATGGAGGTACTCAAGGCGGTGCGCGCCGAGGTCGGCGACGACTTCGTGGTCGGCATGCGCATCTGTGGCGACGAGTTCCACCCGGATGGCCTGTCCCACGAGGACATGAAACAGATCGCCGCCTACTACGACGCCACCGACCAGGTCGACTTCTTCGGCGTGATCGGTTCGGGCTGCGATACCCACAACACCCTGGCCAACGTCATTCCCAACATGGCCTATCCGCCGGAGCCCTTCCTGCA
>JAWWBV010000668.1:0-1750 GCA_033720795.1 Halomonas sp.
AGGGCTCAGGCGAGTCGGGTCAGCCAGCCGCGGGTGTCCTCGCGGCGACCGTACTGCAGGTCGAGCAGGCGGGTGCGCAGGCGCTTGGCCACCTCGTTGTCGCCCTCGGCGGCGAGCCGGATGCTGCCCTCCTCGGTGACCAGCTCGCCGACCGGGGTGATCACCGCGGCGGTGCCGCAGGCGAAGACCTCGGTGATCTCGCCGGAGGCGGCGCCCTCGCGCCACTCGTCGATGCTGATCGGCCGCTCCTCCGGGGTCAGCCCCTCGTCGCCGGCCAGGGTCAGCACCGAGTCGCGGGTCACGCCCTCGAGGATGGTGTCGGTGAGGCGCGGGGTGACGATGCGGCCGTCCTTGAAGACGAAGAACAGGTTCATGCCGCCGAGTTCCTCGATCCACTTGTTCTCGGCGGCGTCGAGGAAGGCGACCTGGCTGCAGTCGTGGGCCGCGGCCTCCTTCTGGGCGGCCAGCGAGGCGGCGTAGTTGCCGCCGCACTTGGCGAAGCCGGTGCCGCCCGCGGCGGCGCGCTTGTAGTGCGAGGAGAGCCAGATCGAGACCGGCTTCACGCCGCCCTGGAAGTAGGCCGCCGCTGGCGAGGCGATGACGTAGTAGTCGACCTCGTGGGAGGGGCGCACGCCGAGGAAGGTCTCGCTGGCGATCATGAAGGGGCGCAGGTAGAGGCTCGACTCGTCGGCCTCGCCGGCGGGGGTGGGCACCCACGCCTGGTCCTGGGCCAGCAGCGCCTTCAGCGAGTCGACGAAGTCCTCGTCGGAGAGCTCCGGCAGCGCCAGGCGACGCGCGCTGCGACGAAAGCGCTCGGCGTTCTTCTCGGGGCGGAAGGTCCAGACCGAGCCGTCGGCATGGCGGTAGGCCTTCACCCCCTCGAAGATCTCCTGGCCGTAGTGCAGCACGGCGGTGGCAGGGTCCAGGGTCAGCGGGCCGTAGGGACGCACCTCGTGGCCGTGCCAGCCGGCGTCCAGGGTCCAGCGCACATGGGCCATGTGATCGGTGAAGTAGCGACCGAAGCCGGGGTTGGCCAGGATGTCATCACGGATCTGCGGCGCGGTCGGCTGGGCGGTCGGCAGCACGGAAAAGCGTTCGATGGACACGGCAAGGGGTCTCCGCTTCTGGCGGGGCGCCCTCTGGCGCCCTCGCACGAAAAAAGGGAACCGGGCCGGCGCGGGCCCGGTGCATGAAAGTCGACACCCCACATGAAAAGGTCACCGCGGGGAAAAGGCAACCCTGCGGCGGGGCGAATCAGTCGTCGTCGACCTCGACCTCGCTGTCGGTCTCGCGGTCCAGCAGGTACTGGGTCAGCAGCCCCACCGGGCGTCCGCTGGCACCCTTCTGCTTGCCCGAGGTCCAGGCGGTGCCGGCGATGTCCAGGTGCGCCCAGGGGAAGGTGTCGGCGAAGCGCGAGAGGAAGCAGCCGGCGGTGATGGTGCCGGCCGGACGGCCGCCGATGTTCGCGAGGTCGGCGAAGTTGGAGGAGAGCTGCTCCTGGTACTCGTCCCACAGCGGCAGGTGCCAGGCGCGATCCCAGGCGGTCTCGCCGGCGTCGAGGATATCCAGCGCCAGGTCATCGTCGTTGGAGAGCAGGCCGGTGGCGTGATGGCCCAGGGCGATGATGGCCGCGCCGGTCAGGGTGGCGATGTCGACGACGCTGGCCGGCTCGAAGCGCTCGGCGTAGGTCAGGGCGTCGCACAGCACCAGGCGGCCCTCGGCGTCGGTGTTGAGCACCTCCACGGAGAGC
>JAWWBV010000669.1:0-1750 GCA_033720795.1 Halomonas sp.
GCGTACTTGACCTCGTCGACCTCGGTGGTGCCGGCCTTGCGCACCGCCTCGGCCCACATCTTGAAGCCGATGTAGTGGGCTTCCATGGGATCATTGGTCACAGCCATCTCGTCGCCGGTGTACTCGATCCAGGCGTCGATGAAGTCATAGTTGGTGTCGGTGTCGACGCTCATGAAGTAGTTCCAGGCGGCGAGGTGCCCGACCAGCGGGGCGGTGTCGATGCCCGTGAGCTCCTGCTCCCCCACCGAGAAGGCCACCACCGGGATGTCGGCGGCGTCGATGCCCTGGTTACCCAGTTCGCGATAGAAGGGCACGTTGGCGTCGCCGTTGATGGTGGAGACCACCGCGGTCTTCTTGCCCTCGCTGCCGAACGCCTTGATCTCGGAGACGATGTTCTGCCAGTCGGAATGACCGAAGGGCGTGTAGTTGATCATGATGTCCGCCTCGCCGACCCCATGCCCCTTGAGGTAGGCCTCGAGGATCTTGTTGGTGGTGCGCGGGTAGACATAGTCGGTCCCGGCCAGCACCCAGCGCTCGACGCCCACCTCGTTCATCAGGTAGTTCACCGCGGGGATCGCCTGCTGGTTGGGCGCCGCCCCGGTGTAGAAGACGTTCTCGGAGGACTCCTCGCCCTCGTACTGCACCGGATAGAAGAGCAGGCCGTTGAGCTCCTCGACCACCGGCAGCACGGACTTGCGCGACACCGAGGTCCAGTTGCCGAAGATCACGTCGACCTCTTCCTGGGCCAGCAGCTCGCGGGCCTTCTCGGCGAACAGCGGCCAGTCGGAGGCCGGGTCCACCACCACGGCCTCCAGTTGGCGACCGAGCAGGCCGCCGTTGGCGTTCTGCTGCTCGATGAGCATCTCGACGGTGTCCTTGAGCACCGTCTCGCTGATGGCCATGGTGCCGGAGAGCGAGTGCAGGATGCCGACCTTGATCGGATCCTCCTGGGCCAGGGCGGGGGCCGCCACCCCCAGGCTCAGGAGGGACGCGGCCAGCCAGCGGGGGGAACGGTAAGTGGATGACGGGGTCATGGGATCTCCTTGCGTTCGATGTTGTTGTCGGTCTGTCCAGCGCAGGAGGACATCGCGCACGATGCCTCTGGCCTGTCATCGCAAGGGGTGTGCCAGTTCACCGGGCTGGCGGGATTCACTACGCGAATCAGTCGATTGGCAGATGCTCAACGAGGAGCGGCGGGCGCCGTCGCGGGCCGTCGAGGCCCGGGCGCCCGCCGCGGTGCCCCACCATCGCCCGTCCCCGTGGTGCAACGCACCATCGCGGCGCGCGGAGGCCGCAGACGACACGGGGGCGCCGGCCAGGCCGGCGCCCCCGTGGGACGTGCAGGGTAGCAGGAAGTGCCGAGGGATCAGTCGCCCTCCGGGTTCCCCGTGCCGGCGGTCACCGTCATGCGCCGGCGCAGGAGCGGGCCGACGATGTAGGGCAGGATCAGCCCGAGGCCGGCGAACACCCACAGGCCGATGGCCAGGCCGCTGTCCCAGAGGATGGTCCAGTCGCCGTCGGAGATGTCCATGGCGTGGCGCAGGTTCTTCTCCATCTCAGGCCCCAGCAGCAGGCCCAGGATGACCGGCACCAGCGGTATCTCGAGCTTGCGCAGCACGTAGCCCCCCACGCCGAAGGCCACCATGAAGTAGAGGTCGAAGGTGGTGTTGCTGATCGAGTAGATGCCCACGAAGGCGATCATGGTGACGACCGGCAGCAGGTACATCGGCGGTACCGAGAGCAGCCTGAC
>JAWWBV010000670.1:0-1746 GCA_033720795.1 Halomonas sp.
AGGCGTGCTCGCGCAGCATGCGGTGGCACCAGGAGTGGATGGTGGAGACCGCGGCCTCGTCCATCCACTCGGCGGCCAGCCGCAGCCGGCGGGCGCAGGTCGGCCAGCTCTCGCGGGGGTAGCTGTCGCGCAGGGCGAGCAACGGGTCGCCGCCCGACGGATCGTCGCCCGGCGGATCGCCGCTGGGCGCTTCGTCTTCGTAGGCTGAGTTATCCACCGGCGGTTCGGCGAAGAGATCTTCCGTTAGTCCTTCGTCCGACGAAGCTGATTCGGCGGCAGACCTGCGCGGAGGCGCTGTGAACCCTTCCCTGGGCGCTACCGATGCCATCCCTGGCATAGGACCTCCGCTACGGTCTGCCCCCGGCGCTTCGTCTTCTGGGTTGGCCGCTTGCTGAAACGCCTCTGCCGCCTCGACGAGGCGAGCGCGGATGCGGTCGCGCAGCTCCTGGGTAGCGGCGTTGGTGAAGGTGACCACCAGGATCTCCGGCGGGGTCAGCGGCCGCGGGAAGCTGGCCGCGTCCTCCTCGTTCCGGGGGCCGAGCACCAGGCGCAGGTAGAGCAGGGCGATGGTGAAGGTCTTGCCGGTGCCGGCGCTGGCCTCGATCAGCCGGCTGCCGGTGAGCGGCAGCGCCACCGGGTCGAGGCGCGGGGTCTCGGCCGCCTGCACGGTTTCCACGTTATTTCGAGCGGTATCGGGCGAGTTCATGAGTTGCTGCCTCCCTGGCCCTTGGCGCCTGTCTTTTTATCGCCGCCGCCCTTGGCCTTCACGGTGTCGTGAAGCGGGGCGTAGAGCGCCGCGGTCAGCTCGGTGAAGCGTCGCCCGGCGGCTTCATGGCGAACGAGGCTTGCGAGGTCACGCCACTGGCGGGCGAGGTAGGGATCGCGGTCGCGCTCGCCGGCGGTGTAGTCGTCGCCCTCGAAGACGCGCGCGGCGGCCTTCCAGGCCTTGAGGTCGGACTCTTCCGCCTTCTCGTCGCTGCCGAAGACGCGGGCCAGGGCGTTCGCGTCGCCGCCCTTCTCGTGCCAGGCGAAGGCGGTGTCCCGGGCCAGCGGCAGGGGGGCCGCCATGCCGGCGCGCCAGGCGCTGGCGATGGCCTGGAGGTGAGTGCGGGCGGTGGCTTCGTCCAGCGGCGCCAGGGTGCCGCCGCCGGCGCGGGAGAGCAGCACCGTGGTCATGGGGCCGAGGGTGAGCTGGCCGGCGAGGTGGCCGACCCAGGGGGCGAGCCAGTGCTTCCAGTGGTACTTGCCCTTGTTGACCAGGCTGCTGGTCATCAGCACCAGCCGGCAGCGCTCGCCCTCGTCGTTCTCGCGCAGGCCGTCCAGCCAGTCCTCCACTCGTAGAGAATCAGTCGACAGCGGACCGTCTGCGGTGGCGAGCTCGAGCGACACGGACGCCGGCGTCTCCCAGGCGTGAGGCCAGGCCTCGAGCTTCTCGGCGTAGGCCTCGAAGAGGTCGTCCAGGGGCTCGACGAGATGCGCGCGCATCAGCTCGGCGAAGCCGCCCATGGCGAGGCGTCCCTCGCGCTCCAGGCGCGCCAGGGTGTCGTGGACGGCGGGCGTCGGCGATTTGCCCTCGTCCACGGCGCGGCGCCCGGCCTCGATCAGCGCCTGCTGGAGCTGCCAGTGGTCGAGGCCGTCCAGGGCGAAGGGCTCGTGGTCGGGGCTCTCCAGCGCCTCGCGCTCGAGGTAGACGCCGAGCCGGGTGGTGAAGAAGGCCTTCACCGGGTCCTTGAGGAAGCCGCTGAG
>JAWWBV010000671.1:0-1745 GCA_033720795.1 Halomonas sp.
AGCATGTCACGCATGGAGCCCAGGGGCACCTGCATCGGATAGACGTGCTCGTGCGGGTCGACGATGACGTCGAGGAACACCAGCTCGTGCTTGTCGGCAAAGGTCCTTTCCAGTGCCGGCTCGAGATCCGCCAGTGTCTCCACCCGCAGCGCGGTGAAGCCATATGCTTCGATCAACTGCTGGAAGTCGGGCAGCGACTCCATGTAGGAGTGCGCGTGGCGGGACTTGTAGTTCAGGTCCTGCCACTGGCGCACCATGCCCAGCGAGGCGTTGTTGAGGTTGACGATCTTCACGCCACCCCCGAACTGCTTACAGGTCGACAGCTCCTGCATCATCATCTGGAAGCTGCCCTCACCGGTCACGCAGACCACCTGCTCCTCCGGGAAGTTGTGCTTGATGCCCATGGCCGCCGGGAAGCCGAAGCCCATGGTGCCGAGCCCGCCGGAGGTGATGAAGCGATTGGGCTTGTCGAACTTGTAGTACTGGGCCGCGAACATCTGGTGCTGGCCCACGTCGGTGGTCACGTAGGCCTCGCCGCGGGTCGCCCGGCAGACCGCCTCGATGACCTCCTGGGGCTTGATCGGCTCGTCGGGCTTGGAGGGCTCGTAGAGCCGGCCGCGGCGCTCCTCGCGCCAGCCGTCGATCTGCGTCCACCAGTCGGCCAGCGCCTCGGGGTGGGCGATCTCCTGGCCCTGCACCAGGCTGATCATCTCGTTGATCACGCTCCCCGCCGGGCCGACGATCGGCACGTCGGCGCGCACCGTCTTGGAGACCGAGCTCGGGTCGATGTCGACGTGGACGATCTTGGCGGTGGGGCAGAACTTCGAGGTGTTGTTGGTGACGCGGTCGTCGAAGCGCGCGCCGATGGCGATGATCAGGTCGGCGTGGTGCATGGCCATGTTCGACTCGTAGGAGCCGTGCATGCCCAGCCACCCCAGGCACTGTCGATCGCTCTGCGGATAGGCGCCGATGCCCATCAGCGTGGTGGTGATCGGATAGCCCAGCCGCCGCACGAGATCGGTCAGCCCCTCGCAGGCGTTGCCGGTGACCACGCCGCCGCCGGTGTAGAAGACCGGGCGCCGGGCCTTGAGCATCAGCTCCACGGCCTTCTTGATCTGGCCGGTATGGCCGCGGGTGACCGGGTTGTACGAGCGCATCTTGACCTTCTTCGGGTAGACGTACTCGTAGCGTTCGGTGGGCGCGGTCATGTCCTTGGGAATGTCCACCACCACCGGACCGGGGCGCCCGGTCGCGGCCAGGTAGTAGGCCTTCTTGAGGACTTCGGGAATCTCGCTCGGGTGCCGGATCGAGAAGCTGTGCTTCACGATCGGCCGGGTCACGCCGACGATGTCGGTCTCCTGGAAGGCGTCGTCGCCGATCAGGTGGCTCATCACCTGGCCACACAGCACCACCATGGGAATCGAGTCCATGTAGGCGGTGGCGATGCCGGTGACGGCGTTGGTCGCCCCGGGCCCGGAGGTCACCAGCACCGTGCCGGGCTTGCCGGAGGCCCGGGCATAGCCGTCGGCGGCATGCGTGGCGGCCTGTTCGTGGCGCACCAGGATGTGCTTGACCTTGTCCTGACGAAACAGCGCGTCGTAGATGTGCAGCGCCGCCCCGCCGGGATACCCATAGATATATTCGACGCCCTCATCCTGGAGGAAGCGGGCAATCATGTCTGCGCCGGAAAGCAGTTCCACAGATGTATCTCCCCTGGAGGTCTCGAGTGCGATCCGTGTCCGCCG
>JAWWBV010000672.1:0-1735 GCA_033720795.1 Halomonas sp.
CGCTTCGGCGGTCACAGCACCGCCTTCGGCGCCCCGGAGGCGGAGTTCGACCTGCCCTACGGGCACATGGGCCAGAACACCGGCTACGCGATGATCGCCCAGCGCTACGCGGCTCGCTACGGCTACGACCCCCGGGCCATGGCCAAGATCGCCGCCGACCAGCGCACCAACGCCCTGGCCAACCCCGAGGCGATCTTCCACGGGCAGCCGCTGACCATCGACGACGTCCTGGCCAGCAAGATGGTCGCCGACCCGCTGCACGTGCTGGAGATCGTCATGCCGGTGGCCGGCGGGGCCGCGGTGATCGTCACCTCCAGGGAGGTGGCGGCGCGCACCCGCCATCGCCCAGCCTTCCTCAAGGGCTTCGGCGAGCACCTGGCCTTCAAGTCGCCCTCCTATGCGCCCGAGATGACCGATACGCCGATCGGCGTGGCGGCGCGCAAGGCCTTCTCCATGGCCGGCGTGAAGCCCTCGGACATGGACGCCGCCCAGATCTACGACTGCTACACCATCACGGTGCTGCTGACCCTGGAGGACGCCGGCTTCTGTCCCAAGGGCGAGGGCATGCCCTTCGTGCGCGAGCACGACCTGACCTGGCGCGGCAACTTCCCGCTCAATACCCACGGCGGCCAGCTCAGCTTCGGCCAGGCCGCCGCGGCCGGGGGCATGTCCCAGGTCATCGAGGCCTTCACCCAGATTGCCGGCCGCGCCGGGGAGCGCCAGCTCAAGCGCTGCGACCAGGTGTTCGTCAGCGGCACCGGCGGGGTGATGAGCGAACAGGGCGCACTGATTCTGCAAGGGAGCTAAGACATGGCGATGCAAAAACCGCTGCCGGCGGCCACCGAGATCAGCCGCCCGTTCTGGGACGGTCTCAAGCAGGGGCAGGTGATGCTGCCCCGCTGCGACGACTGCCGCACCTGGATCTTCTATCCCCGCCGCCACTGCACGAGCTGCTTCTCCCAGCGCCTGACCTGGCAGCCGGTGAGCGGCCGGGGCCGGCTCTACAGCTACACCCTGGCGCGGATCCCGACCCTGCCGGAGTTCGCCGACGAGGCGCCCCAGGCGCTGGCGGTGGTGGAGCTCGACGAGGGCGTGCGCGTCAACGCCACCCTGGTGGGGCTCGCCGAGGAGGAGATCGAGGTCGGCATGGCGCTGGCGCCGGTCTTCGCCCGGGTCAACGCCCGCGGCGACACCCTGCTGCGCTTCACCGCGCCGGGCCGCGAGGGCAGCCGCGACGAGACGCCGGCGCTCGAGGTGGGCGCGGACGGCAAGACGCAGGTGCCCTTCGACGACGGCCCGGCGCTGGCGAGCCTGGTGACCGGCGAGTTCGGCGACTGGAGCAATGCGCTCACCGTCGACCAGGAGCTGGTCAACCGCTTCGCCGACCTCTCCGGGGACGACTACTGGCTGCACACCGACCCCGAGCGGGCCGAGCGCGAGAGCCCCTACGGCACCACCATCGCCCACGGCGCCCTGGTCCAGGTGCTGCAGTCGCGGCTGCGCATCCCGCTGGACTTCGAGCTCACCGGTTATGCCACCATGGTCAACTACGGCTCGGATCGCCTGCGCTTCCCGGCGCCGGTACCGGTGGGCTCGCGGGTCCACGCCCGCGCCCGGGTCAAGGACGCCACCCCGACCCGCAAGGGCACCCAGCTGACCCTGGAGGTGCACACCCACGTGGTGGGCGAGGAGCGCCCCTCGGTGATCAACGACCTGGTGATCCTCTACCGCTGAG
>JAWWBV010000673.1:0-1734 GCA_033720795.1 Halomonas sp.
AAGGTCACGGCGGCGGCGCCCAGCGTGGTCTACGACGACCTGCCGCTGTTCATGCGCACCCTGCGCGACGTGATGCGCGACGATATCGAGAAGGTGCGCATCGACTCGCGGGAGAACTACGTCAAGCTGATCGAGTTCGCCAAGGAGTTCATGCCGACGGCGGTGGAGCGCATCGAGCACTACGCCGGCGAGCGGCCGATCTTCGACCTGTTCAGCGTCGAGGACGAGATCCAGAAGGCGCTCGGCCGCAAGGTGCAGCTCAAGTCAGGCGGCTACCTGGTCATCGATCCCACCGAGGCGATGACCACCATCGACGTCAACACCGGTGGCTATGTGGGGCATCGCAACCTCGAGGAGACGATCTTCAAGACCAACCTCGAGGCCGCCACCGCCATCGCCCGCCAGCTCCGGCTCAGGAACCTCGGCGGCATCATCATCATCGACTTCATCGACATGGACGAGCCCGAGCATCAGCGCCAGGTGCTGCGCATGCTCGAGAAGTCGCTGGAGCGCGACCACGCCAAGACCAAGTGCACCGGCGTCACCGAGCTGGGACTGGTGCAGCTGACCCGCAAGCGCACCCGGGAGAGCCTCGAGCAGACGCTCTGCGAGGCCTGTCCGACCTGCGCCGGGCGGGGCACCCTGAAGACGCCGGAATCGGTCTGCTACGAGATCTTCCGCGAGATCCTGCGCGAGGAGCGGGCCTACAACGCCGAGACCTATGCGGTGCTGGCCTCCCAGTCCGTGGTCGATCGCCTGCTCGACGAGGAGTCCGCCGCGGTGGCCGACCTCGAGGAGTTCATCGGCAAGACCATCCGCTTCCAGGTCGAGACCCACTACTCCCAGGAGCAGTACGACATCGTGCTGATGTGAGCCCATGTCCACGGCGCGCCTGACCCTTCGCTGGCTGTTGACCCTGGTAGCGGTGCCGCTGGCGCTGCTGGCGGTGCTGGTCGTGGCGCTGCGGGGGCTGCCGCTGCTGCTCGACGAGCAGGCCGGCGCCCTGGAGCGGCTGCTCTCGGCGCGCTTCAATGCCGAGGTGGCACTGGACGACGTCACGGTGGGCCTCACCCGGCTGGATCCCCACCTCGAGGTCGAGGGCCTCTACATCCGCTCCCGCAAGGGGCTCGGCGACGTGCCGCTGCTCGAGGTAGACCGGGCGCGGCTGCGCCTGGACAGCCTCGGCAGCCTCTCCGCCGGCGTGCCGCGAGTGGCCGCGGCCCGGGTGGAGGGCGTGACCGTGCACCTCTACCAGGATCCTGCCGGGCGCTGGCAGTGGCCACAGCCCGCGCAGCTGCCCCCCGAACTGATCCCCGAGAGCACCTTCGATCTCGAGCGGCTCGACTTCTGGGTCGGCACGCTGCTTCGCCAGAGCGCCTGGGTCGAGGACGTCCGCCTGGTGCTGCACGGCCGCCAGCAGCGCGCCGTGCTCAAGGCGCCGCGCCTGGTGATGACCGGCGACGAGCGTCGCACCCACCTCGAGGGCGAGGTGTTCGTCGAGGGACAGCAGGAGCACGCCATCCGGGCGGTGATGGAGCTTCAGCCCGGGCCCTCGGGGCTCGGCGACTTCAGCGCCGCGCTGCAGGCCGACATGCGCCTCAAGAGCCTGCTGGGGCTCTCGGAGGTGCTGGGCTATGGCAGCGCCCTGCGCCTGGAGACCGTCAGCGGCGATGCGCGGCTCTGGGGTCGCTGGCATCGTGGCGCCCTGGCCGACCTGCGCGCCGACCTGGAGGC
>JAWWBV010000674.1:0-1729 GCA_033720795.1 Halomonas sp.
GACGAGGAGCGGGCGCCCGAGGCCCGCTGCTCGGCGAGCCTCGCCGCGCTGGTCGATGCTCTGCTGGATACGCCGTTAGTGGCGGGCCTCCCTGCCTGAACTCGCTCGCTGAGCCGGTCCTCTCTCCGGCCTTTCTCGTCCGTCGCAGGTTGATAGCAGGCTAACGCGTCCCCATATCGACCCTCAGCCACACGATTCCCTACCGAGGAGGGCCCATGAGCCTAGGCAACGATTACACCCCGCCGAAGGTCTGGACCTGGGAGAAGGCCAGCGGCGGCACCTTCGCCAGCATCAATCGCCCCGTCGCCGGACCCACCCATGAGAAGGCGCTGCCGGTCGGCGAGCATCCGTTCCAGCTCTACTCCATGGGCACGCCCAACGGTGTGAAGGTCACGGTGATGTTCGAGGAGCTGCTGGCGCTCGGTCACCGGGAGGCCGAGTACGATGCCTGGCTGATCCGCATCGGCGAGGGCGACCAGTTCGGCAGCGGTTTCGTCGAGATCAACCCCAACTCCAAGATCCCGGCGCTGGTCGACCGCAGCGGCGACGAGCCGGTGCGGGTGTTCGAGTCCGGGGCCATCCTGCTGTACCTGGCCGAGCGCTTCGGCGAGTTCCTGCCGAGTGAGCACGCGGCACGCACCGAGACGCTCAACTGGCTGTTCTGGCAGATGGGCAGCGCGCCCTTCCTGGGCGGCGGCTTCGGCCACTTCTACGCCTATGCGCCGGAGCCGATGGAGTACCCCATCGACCGTTACGCCATGGAGGTCAAGCGCCAGCTCGACGTGCTGAACCGCCGCCTGGCGGAGACGCGCTACCTGGCCGGCGATACCTACACCATCGCCGATATCGCCAACTGGGCCTGGTACGGCCAGCTCGCGCTGGGCCGTCAGTACGACGCCGGCGAGTTCCTGCAGGTGCAGGAGTACGAGCACGTGCAGCGCTGGGCCAAGGAGATCGATGCCCGGCCGGCGGTGCAGCGCGGGCGCATGGTCAACCGCACCTTCGGCGAGCCCTCCATGCAGCTCCACGAGCGCCACGACGCCAGCGACTTCGAGCACAAGACGCAGGACGTTATAAGCTCTTAATCATCCGGTCGTTGCACGCCGAGCGCCGTGGGCCTAAGGTCCGCGGCGCTTATCGTTTCCCAAGAGGTCAAGATGTCTACTCTCCTGTCCCCCCTGTGGCGCGGCTATCGCGATGCCTCGCTGATCCTGCGCGTGAGCCTCGCCCTGGTGCTGGGCGTGGTGGTCGGCCTGGTCGGCGGGCCCACGGTGGCCGACTGGCTGGCCCCGCTGGGCGAGCTGCTGATGCGGCTGTTGAAGTTCATCATCCTGCCCATCGTGCTCTTCACCCTGATGGCCGGGGTCAACCAGGGGCGGGCCGGCAGCCTCGGGCGGATCGGCCGCAAGGTGTTTCTCTACTACCTGGCGACCTCGGCGCTGGCCATCGCCGTGGGCCTGGCCGTGGCCACCCTGCTCTCCCCGGGGGAGGGCATGTCGCTTCAGGGCGCGGGCTCGGTCTCGGTGCCCGACAACCCCGGCATCCTCTCGGTGGTGCTCGGCATCGTGCCGACCAACATCGTCGCCGCCTTCGCCGAGCAGGACCTGTTGGGCATCATCTTCATCGCGCTGGTGTTCGGCCTGGCCGTGGCGAAGCTGCGCCAGTCGGCGTCCCAGGCGGAGCTCGGCGAGAAGCTCTATGGGCTGATCGAGGCGCTCAACGCCGCCAC
>JAWWBV010000675.1:0-1714 GCA_033720795.1 Halomonas sp.
CGGCGCTGGCCTTCCGGCTCTCCTTCCTCAACAAGTGCGACGAGGCCGAGCGGCCGCTGGTCGCCGAGTACTACCAGCGCTGCTTCGGCGAGGAGCTCGACGAGTCCTGGATGCGGGAGGCGACCGCCTCATGACCCTCAGCGCCCAGCAGCAGGCGCGCCGCCAACAGCGGATCGAGGAGCTGTGCGCGGCCAGCCTGCGCGCCCTGACCGGACGGGCCGACCTGCACTACCGCGGCCGGCGCCTCTATCAAGGCGAAAGACGCCTGCCGACCCTGGCGCCGCACCTGCGCATCGACCCCGAGCAGGACGACTTCGCCGACTGCCGGGCCGCCGCCGACGGCATGGCCCTGCGCCTGATCCACTCCGACCCGGCCCTGCACCGCGAGTGCTGCCCGGAGGACCCGGTCGAACGGCTGGTCTTCGAGCTGCTCGAGCAGCTGCGCGTGGAGACACGGGTCCCCGACGACATGCCGGGCATGGCCGATAACCTGAACCGGCGTTTCAGACACTGGTCTCGCGACTTCGTCGACTCGGGTCTCACCGAAGGCTCGCTAGGGATGCTCGTATATACCGTCGCCGAAGTCTGTTGGTCGCGCCTGATGAGCCGGCAACTTCCGGAGGAAATCGAGGACCATATCGAAATCATGCGCGGCTCACTGGTCGCCGAGCTCGGAGCGGCGCTGCGCGGCATTCGACAGCACCGCCAAGACCAACGTCGCTATGCGGATCATGCCTTGGACATTGCCAGGGTCGTCGGCGAGCGGGTGCGCGCCGAACGGGCCCAGGCCGGTGACGACGAGGATGAGGAGCCGGCGGAGGCACCCAGCGACGCCTTCTCCCTGCTGCTCGAGCTCGAGGATGGCGAGGGCGACGAGGACGGCGTGGCGGCGGCCACCACCGGGCACAGCAAGACCTTCGAGGACGCCGCCCAGGCCTATCGGGTCTTCACCACCCGCTTCGACCGCGAGGTCGCCGCCGGCAGCCTGGTGCGCCGCGCCCTGCTGCGCGAGAACCGCGAGAAACTCGACCAGGCCACCGCCGAGCAGGCCATCAACCTGCCGCGCCTGGCCCGCCGACTGGGCAGCGTGCTCTGGGAGCCACGCGTCGACGGCCGCTCCTTCGGCGAGGAGGAGGGGCGCATCGACGGACGGCGTCTCGCCCAGCTGGTGAGCTCGCCCACCGAGCGACGCCTGTTCTATCGCGACCAGGTGAAGCTCGGCACCGACTGCGCCGTCAGCCTGCTGATCGACTGCTCCGGCTCGATGAAGCACCACATCGTGCCGGTGACCATGATGGCCGAGAGCCTGATCCGCGCCCTGGAAATGATCGGGGCGAGCACCGAGCTGCTCGGCTTCACCACCGGCGCCTGGAACGGCGGCCGCGCCTACCAGGCGTGGATGAGCGGCGGGCGTCCCCGCGGCCCGGGACGCCTCAACGAGGTGTGCCATATGGTGTTCAAGGACGCCGATCGCAGCTGGCGGCGTGCGCGCACCGACATCGCCGCCCTGCTCAAGCCCGACCTGTTTCGCGAGGGGATCGACGGCGAGGCGGTGGACTGGGCCTGCGAGCGACTGCTCGCCCGCCCCGAGAATCGCCGCATCCTGATCGTGATCTCCGACGGCTGCCCGGCGGACAGCGCCACCAACCTGGCCAACGACCCCTACTACCTGGACAACCACCTCAAGGAGGTCGTCGCCCGGCGCACCCGCGAG
>JAWWBV010000676.1:0-1707 GCA_033720795.1 Halomonas sp.
GACCACCGGCGCGGTGGCCTGCCCGACCTTCACCGGGGCGCGCCTGCGCGACGTGCTCGAGGCCTGCGGCATCAAGGACGACGCCGTCTACATCGGCTACTACGGCGCCGATGCCCATGCCAGCGGCGATCCCGACAAGGACCCGATCTCGCGGGGTGTGCCCATGGAGAAGGCCCTGGAGGACGAGTCGCTGATCGCCTGGGCGATGAACGGCGAGGATATTCCCTACCTCAACGGCTACCCCCTGCGCGTGGTCTGCGGCGGCTGGCCGGGGTCGGTCTCCGGCAAGTGGCTGCAACGCATCGTGATCCGCAACCAGAAGCACGACGGCACCAAGATGGCGCCCCCCTCCTACAGCGTGCCCAAGCACCCGGTGGCGCCGGGCACGGAAGTGCCGAAGGAGGATTTCGTCACCATCCAGTCGATGCCGGTCAAGTCGCTGGTCACCTTCCCGAAATCCGGAGTCGAACACGCGCTCGGCGAGGCCATGACGGTGCGCGGCCATGCTTGGGCCGGCGATCTGTCCGTCAAGGAGGTGCATGTCTCCATCGACTTCGGCGCCACCTGGCAGAGGGCTGAACTCAAGGATCCGCCCAACCGCCTGGCCTGGCAGCGCTGGACGACTCAGGTGGAGTTCCCCGAGCCCGGCTACTATGAGGTCTGGGCCAAGGCCACCGACAGCGAGGGACGTTCACAGCCGATGGTGGTGCCCGGCTGGAATCCCAAGGGCTATCTCAACAATGCCTGCCACCGCATTGCGGTCCAGGTGGCATAAGGAGGCCCGCATGGCAATCATCTCATCTCTGCGCGCCGGGGCGCTGGCGCTGGCCTTACTGACGCCGCTGGCTGCGTCGGCGCAGGAAACCGACCCCGAGAGCGGCCTGATCATCGCCGAAGGCTGGGAGACAGTGAAGGTCAACTGCACCATCTGTCACTCGGCGAAGCTGGTCACCCAGAACAGCGGCACACGGGAACGCTGGACCTACCTGATCCGCTGGATGCAGGACACCCAGGGACTCTGGGAGTTCCCACCGGAGCTAGAGGCCACCATCCTCGACTACCTGGCCGAGCATTATGGCCCCAAGACAGATGCCCGTCGTGCTCCCCTGACGCCGGACCTGCTGCCGCCGAATCCCTACAAGCAGGCCGCTGGGAGCGGCTGACAGAACGTCGACCACGACATGGTTCCACCTGCGGGCTCGGCTAACGCCGGGCCCGTCTCGTTTCGGAGGCGCCTTCCTGCTGCTCCACCGCTCAGGGTACCAGCACCGCCGCGCCGGAGAGCCGCCCCTCGCGCAGGTCCTCGAGCGCCTGGTTGGCCTCTTCCAGCGGATAGGCGCGGGTCTCGGTGCGAATCGGCACCCCGGGGGCGAGGGCCAGGAACTCCTCGCCATCGCGGCGGGTGAGGTTGGCCACCGAGCTCAGGCTGCGCTCCTCCCACAGCAGGCGGTAGGGAAAGGAGGGGATATCGGACATGTGGATGCCCCCGGAGACCACCGTGCCGCCCGGGCGCACCGCGGCCAGCGCCGTGGGGATGAGGTCGCCCACCGGGGCGAAGAGCAGCGCGGCGTCCAGGGGCTCGGGCGGAGCCTCGTCGCTGCCGCCGGCCCAGACGGCGCCGAGCCTGCGCGCGAATGCCTGGGCCTCGGTATCGCCGGGCCGGGTGAAGGCGTAGACCGCCTGCCCCCGGGCCACGGCGAGCTGGGC
>JAWWBV010000677.1:0-1704 GCA_033720795.1 Halomonas sp.
CCGTTCTGGGTCTCGACGGTGAACTTGCCGGCCTCGATCACGAACTCTTCCCCGCCTTTCAGGTCGAGCAGATCGCCGGTGTCGATCACCAGGGCGCGCACGGTCATGTCGTTGTCGAGCAGGATGTCCTCGACCTCGCCGACCTGGGCGCTGCTGCCGGAGGCGTAGACCTCGGCATCGAGCAGCTCATCGGCGGAGTAGAGGCCCTGGGGGGCGGCCATGGCGGCGCCCGAGGCGGCCAGGCCGCCGGCCAGCAGGGCTCCCAGGGTGGCGTGATGAAGGGCGTGGCACAGGGGCTTTCCGTGGATCATGCGTTCTCTCCTTGTTCAACGTCGTGAAGCGTTGTCGATCGCGCGGCGTGCCGAGACGCCGTGCTTCCTTTGTACCGGGAGCGGCCGTCCTGGTTCACCCCCTTGCGGTAACGGACTGTTACGGCGCGCGCCCTATCGTGGCGCGCCCCGGCCCATTAGGGTGAGTGGCACATCCCACGAGAGGAGGCCTTCTCATGGTCAAGGCGAGCATCCGCCAGCAGGGCACCATCCACTGCTTTCCCGCGGGCCTGCGCGACGAGAAGGGCCGGCTGGTGAACGCCGAGGTCTCGGCGGTGGCCTTCGACGGCAAGCGGCTGCTGATGGCCAGCGACAAGCCGATTCCCGGCGAAGCGCGCTCCGCCTGTTTCGCCCTGCCGATCGACGACCAGGGCCCCGATGACACCCGCCTCGATTACTTCACGCCGTCGTTGATCAAGCAGGCCGAGAAGTACGAGGACTTCGCCCTCACCGCCGATGGCCGCCACGTGCTGGCCACCACCGGCTTCGATCGCATCGACGACGCGAGCCATGCGCTCAACGACTACAACCACCTGCTGATCTGGCCACTGGGCGAGCCGGACCGGGTGCAGGTGGTCGACCCCGATCCCCGCGACGGCGTGGAGGGCTCGCTGGAGCTGCGCGGCAAGCTCAGCGGCGCCATCGGCTTTCCCTACTACAAGATCGAGGGGCTCGCGGCGATTCCCGGCGAGCGCGGCGACGGCCTGCTGCTGTTCGGCATCCGCGAGCAGGGCAACGCCCATGACGACTTCGCCTACGTCAGCCGGGTGGTGGGCGCGCACTACCGGATCAGCGAGAGCGGCAATCTCGAGTTCCTCGACGAGATGCGCGAGTTCTTCGCCTTCGACCCGGATCGCCATGAGGGGGTGCGCTTCGAGTGCGGGCTCTCGAGCCTCGAGTACGATCCCTACCACGCCCGGCTCTACCTGCTGACCAGCTTCGAGACCGAGCAGGACGGGGAAGAGCAGATCGGCGGCTACCTGTGGGAGCTGAGCCTCGAGGAGTTCCGTGCTGGCGAGACCCCGCGGCTGGTGACCACCCCGGAGGGCGAGCCGCTGGAGTTCGAGCACAAGGCCGAGGGGCTGGCCGTGCTCGATCACGACCGCCTGTTCGTCGCCTACGACAATGACCGCCACCTGGGGCTCGGCAGCGTGGACGAGCGCGACGAGCGCCACGCCTGCGAGGCGCCCTTCACCATCCTGGACGTGGTTGGCGGCTGAGCCGTTCCCGGGTGCGCCGCGCCGAGGGCGGTATCGCCTTCGGCGCTGGCCTCGCCCATCGGCTTTCGCTATCATACGGCAGCGCCGTTCGGCGTTTCCGGAAAGGGCCTATAGCTCAGTTGGTTAGAGCAGGGGACTCATAATCCCTTGGTCGC
>JAWWBV010000678.1:0-1701 GCA_033720795.1 Halomonas sp.
AAGTCTCAACGGCGAGGTCCGCGCGGCCCTCGGCTCGGCGGCGCGCAGCGACGATCCCGCCCTCGCCGAGGCCGCCCAGGCCGCGCTCGCCGACATCGAGCAGAAGCTCAGGCTCAACCGCGGCCTGGAGACCCTCTACTTCGGCCTGTCGCTCGGCTCGGTGCTGGTGCTGGCGGCCATTGGGCTGGCCATCACCTTCGGCGTGATGGGGGTGATCAACATGGCCCACGGCGAGCTGATGATGCTCGGCGCCTACACCACCTGGGCGATGCAGCAGCTGCTGCCCGGCCAGCCCGGCCTGGCGCTGCTGCTGGCGATTCCCGCCGGCTTCCTGGTGGCGGCGCTGGCCGGCGTCGCCATCGAGCGCGGGGTCATCCAGTTCCTCAAGGGCCGCCCGCTGGAGACCCTGCTCGCCACCTTCGGCGTCAGCCTGATCCTCCAGCAGCTGGTGCGCACCGTCATCTCGCCGCTCAACCGCACCGTGGTCACCCCGGAGTGGATGAGCGGCTCGCTGATGATCAACGAGGGGCTGTCGCTGACCCTCAACCGCCTCTACGTGCTGGGCTTCGCGCTGCTGGTCTTCGCCGGCCTGATGCTGGTGATGCGCCGCACCCGGCTGGGCCTGGAGGTGCGGGCGGTGACCCAGAACCGCGCCATGGCACGGTCCATGGGCATCCGCGCGACCCGGGTGGACATCCTGACCTTCGCCCTGGGGTCGGGGGTGGCGGGTCTCGCCGGCGTGGCGCTCTCCCAGCTGACCAACGTCGGGCCCAACCTCGGCCAGAACTACATCATCGACTCCTTCATGGTGGTGGTGTTCGGCGGAGTGGGGAACCTCTGGGGCACCCTGGTGGCCGGGCTATCGCTTGGCGTGATCAACCAGGTCCTCGAGCCCTGGGCCGGCGCCGTGCTGGCCAAGATCCTGGTGCTCGTCTTCATCATCCTGTTCATCCAGAAGCGCCCCCGCGGACTCTTTCCGCAGAAGGGCCGGGCGGCGGAGGGCTGATTCGCCATGTGGCTCACAAGACCGTTCCGTGAACGTGCGACGCAGCTCTTCCTGGGCGTCCTGCTCGCCGCCCTGGCCGCGGTGACGCTGCTCAACCTGGCCCTGCCGGCGGGGCATTCGCTGCATGTCTCCACCTACACCGTGACGCTGCTCGGCAAGTACCTGAGCTATGCGCTGCTGGCCGTGGCCGTGGACCTGGTGTGGGGGTATCTCGGCATCCTGAGCCTGGGGCACGGGGCCTTCTTCGCCCTGGGCGGCTACGCCATGGGCATGTACCTGATGCGCCAGATCGGCGATCGCGGGGTCTATGGCGACCCGCTGCTGCCGGACTTCATGGTGTTCCTCGACTGGGACGCACTGCCCTGGTACTGGCTGGGCTTCGACATGCCCTGGTTCGCCTTCCTGATGGTGCTGCTGGCACCGGGGCTGCTGGCCCTGGTGTTCGGCTTCCTGGCCTTCCGGTCGCGGGTCACCGGGGTCTATCTGTCGATCATCACCCAGGCCCTGACCTTCGCCCTGATGCTGGCCTTCTTCCGCAACGAGATGGGCTTCGGCGGCAACAATGGCCTGACGGACTTCAAGGAACTGCTGGGCTTCGACCTGCGCAGCGACGCCACCCGGCTGGGCCTGTTCCTGGCCACCGGCGTGGCCCTGGCCGTGGGCTACGTGCTGTGCCGGGCCATCGTCGCCAGCAA
>JAWWBV010000679.1:0-1699 GCA_033720795.1 Halomonas sp.
CCGACGTCGACCCCGCGCGTGGGCTCGTCGAGGATCACGATCTCGGGCTCGGGCATCAGCGCCTTGGCCAGCGACACCTTCTGCTGGTTGCCGCCGGAGAGGGTCTTCACCGGCTGGCCGGGGTCGCTCAACTTGATGCGGAAGGCCTCGACGTAGTGGGCGATGGCACTGGCCTCACGGCCGCGACGGATGACGCCCAGCGGGCCGCAGAAGGCCGGCAGCGCGGTCAGCGACATGTTGTCGGCCACCGAGTGCTCGAGCACCAGGCCCGACTGCTTGCGATCCTCGGGCACGTAGACGAGGCCCGCCTCGAGGCCCTGCCGGGGCGAAGTGAAGCGCACCTCGCGCCCCTTGACCCGGACCCGGCCGGCCCGGCGCGCCACGTCGCCGCACAGGGCACGGCACATCTCGGTGCGCCCGGCGCCCATCAGGCCGCCGAAGCCCAGCACCTCGCCGGCACGGGCCGTGAACGAGACGTCGTCGACCCCCGGCGCCGCCAGGTGCTCGACCTCTAGCACCACGTCGCCGGCCTCGGGCGGCTCGTAGGGGTAGCGGTCGGCCAGCTCGCGGCCGACCATCTGCTGGATCAGGCGATCCTCGTTGGACTCCGCCGTGGGGCCCTGATGCACCAGGCGGCCGTCGCGCAGCACGGCGACGTCGTCGCACATGCGGAAGATCTCGGCCAGCCGGTGGGTGATCAGCACCAGCGACTTGCCGGCGGCGCGCAGGGTGGCGACCACCCGCTCGAGCACCGCCGTCTCGACGTCGGTCAGCGCGTCGGTGGGCTCGTCCATGACGATGATCTCGGCGTCCAGCGACAGCGCCCGGGCGATCTCGACCATCTGCTGCTGGCCGATGCTCAGCTCGGAGACCGGCGCGCGCGGGTCGATGGGCTGCTCGAGCTCCTCGAGCAGCGCGGCCGCCTCGCGGAACAGGCGGCGCCAGTCGACGCTGCCCCAGGCGGTGAGCGGCTCGCGGCCGAGAAAGATGTTCTCGCCGGCGGAGAGGGTCGGCACCAGGTTGAGCTCCTGGTGGATGATGGCGATGCCGGCATCCATGGCCTGGCGCGGGGTGGTGAAGCGCACCTCGCGGCCATGCAGGCGGATCACCCCGGCGTCGGCCTGGTGGACGCCGCTCAGCACCTTCATCAGGGTCGACTTGCCGGCCCCGTTCTCGCCGGCCAGCGCCAGCACGTGGCCGGCATAGAGGTCGAGATCGACGTCCTGCAGCACGGTGACCGCGCCGAACGACTTGCCGATCCCCTGCAGCGCCATGCGCGGCAGCGCGGCCTCGATCGGGGTTTCCGTGGAGGTCAAAACGGCACCCCGCTGTGCAGCACGACGTTGGCGTAGGGCGTGCACTCGCCGGTGCGCACCACGAAGCGCGCCGCGGGCAGCAGGCGCTTGAGCTCCTCATGGGCGACCCGGGTGCGCGCCAGCGTCGCCCTGTCGCGGGCATCCAGGGCATCGAGGCGGGCCGCGAGCCGGTCATGCAGGTCGGGGCTCGCCTCGCCGAGTTCGCTGGCCAGGGTCACCCCCTCGAGGCAGAGCTCGTCGGTCAGCGCGTCGAACACCTCGAGAAAGCCCGGCAGGCCCGGGCGCAGCGCCAGATCGACCCTGGGCACGCCCGGGGGAATCGGCAGCCCGGCATCGGCGATCACGACGGTGTCGGTATGGCCAAGCTCGGCGATGAGCGTGGC
>JAWWBV010000680.1:0-1699 GCA_033720795.1 Halomonas sp.
GGAACTTGAGGATGGTCACCTTGTCACCACGGCCGTGGGACACGATCTCGGCCGCCACCTTGGCGCCCTCGACGGTCGGGGCGCCGATCTTGACGTCCTCGTCGCTGCCCACCAGCAGGACCTCATCGAACTCGATGGTGTCGCCGGTCGGCACTTCCAGCTTCTCGAGCTTGAGAGTCTGGCCTTCCTGAACGCGGTACTGCTTGCCGCCGCTCTTGATCACTGCGTACATGCTTTTCTCTCCAGGACTCATCGGGTGTTGGCTCTTCATCGACCTGCTGCGAGTGGCGCCGCTCTTGGCAGCCATCTGACAGGGAGCATGATGAGTGGGGTCGCGGATTATAACCGCGCGCGAGATCGCACACAACCCGCCCCGCGCGCCTCTCGCCATGCCGCCGCGCCCCGGCCAGGCCCCGCCTCCGGCGCGCCTTGACGCCCCCATGGGGGGCCCATAGCATGGCCGGCAACCCAAGGCCACCAGGGCCCTCTCGCCCCGGCCCCACCTACTCGTCGATACCGCCTCCATGCCAGCCAACGCCCCGCCCCCGTCAGCCAGCGCCACCGCCCACTCGCCCCTTCACGCGGTCGTCGCCGACGACTTCGCCGCCGTGAACCGGACCATCCTGGATCAGCTCGCCTCGCGCATCCCGCTGGTGGAGACCATCGGCCAGTACATCATCGAGAGCGGCGGCAAGCGACTGCGCCCGCTGCTGGTGCTGCTGGCGGCGCGCTCGCTGGGCTATGAGGGCGACCGGCACGTGACCCTCGCCACCCTGGTCGAGTTCATGCACACCTCGACCCTGCTCCACGATGATGTGGTCGACGAGTCGCACATGCGCCGCGGCAAGGCCACGGCCAACGACGCCTGGGGCAACGCCCCCTCGGTGCTGGTGGGCGACTTCCTCTATTCCCGCTCCTTCCAGATGATGGTCGAGGTCGGCTCCATGCGCGTCATGGAGGTGCTCTCCCAGGCCACCTGCACCATCGCCGAGGGCGAGGTGCAGCAGCTGACCAACGTCGGCAACCCGGACACCGACGAGGCCGCCTACTTCGAGACCATCCAGGGCAAGACCGCCATGCTCTTCGAGGCGGCCTCCCACAGCGGCGCCATCCTCGCCGGCGCCACCCCCGAGCAGGAGGCCGCCCTGCGGCACTACGGCCGCTACCTGGGCCTGGCCTTCCAGCTGATCGACGACCTGCTCGACTATCAGGGCGACGCCGAGGCCATGGGCAAGAACGTCGGCGACGACCTGGCCGAGGGCAAGCCGACCCTGCCGCTGATCCAGGCCATGGCCGTCGGCACCCCGGAGCAGCGAAAGCTGGTCCGGCGGGCGATTCGCCAGGGCGGCCTCGACCACCTGGACGAGGTGCTGGCGATCGTGCGCGACACCGGCGCCCTGGACTACACCCGGGGTCGCGCCGAGGAGATGGCCGACAAGGCCCTGGCGCAGCTCGACGCCCTGCCCGACAGCCCCTACCGGGACAGCATGGCCCACCTCGCCCGCCTGGCGGTGGATCGCCGGAGCTGAATCGACGGCCACGACGGAAAGCCGCGAGAGGGGCTTGCACGTGGCCGCGGTTTGCGTATAATGCCGATCCGTCGCCAGGCATTACGGCGAACAACGGAGTATAGCTCAGCTTGGTAGAGCGCTGCCTTCGGGAGGCAGAGGTCGTAGGTTCGAATCCTGCTACTCCGACC
>JAWWBV010000681.1:0-1693 GCA_033720795.1 Halomonas sp.
GGCGGGGGCGGGGCGGGGCCGCCGCGGGGGCGCGCCTCCCGGCCCGCGGCGCGGCCCCGACCCTGTGGCGACGCCTCCGGCGCCAACCGCTGCGCACCCTGCTGCTGGCCCTGCTGGCCGCCGGCGTGCTCGCCGTGTCGCTGCTGCCCTTTCTCTGGCTGATTGGCTCTGGCTGATTGGCTGAGCGCCGGCGTCTCCGCTTCCCTCGGCCCCGCGGCCGCTCCCTGGCCCGATACGACGACGCCCCCGCCGGTGCTGCCGGCGGGGGCGTCGTATCGAGCGGCGTGAATCGTCACATCTGCCCGGGCCGCGGGATCACTGGCGGATGAGGTAGTCGAAGGCGCCGAGGGCGGCCTTGGAACCCTCGCCCATGGCGATGACGATCTGCTTGTAGGGCACGGTGGTCACGTCGCCGGCGGCGAAGATGCCGGGGATCGAGGTCATGCCGTGGTTATCGACGACGATCTCGCCGCGCTCGGAGAGCTCGATGGGCGACTCCTGCAGCCACTCGGTGTTGGGCACCAGGCCGATCTGCACGAAGACGCCCTCCAGGTCGATCCGGCGCAGCTCGCCGGTGGCGCGCTCCTCATAGGTCAGGCCGTCGACGCGCTTGCCGTCGCCGTTCACCTCGGTGGTGCGGGCGCCGAGGATGATCTCGACATTGGGCAGGCTGCGCAGCTTCTTCTGCAGCACCGCGTCGGCGCGCATCTCGTCCATGAACTCGAGCAGCGTCACCTGGCCGACGATGCCGGCCAGGTCGATGGCCGCCTCGACGCCGGAGTTGCCGCCGCCGATCACCGCCACCCGCTTGCCCTTGAACAGCGGGCCGTCGCAGTGGGGGCAGTAGGCCACGCCCTTGTTGCGGTATTCGGCCTCGCCGGGCACGCCCATCTTACGCCAGCGGGCGCCGGTGGCCAGCACCAGGGTCCTGGCCTTGAGGCGAGCGCCGGATTCGAACGCCACCTCGTGCTCGCCGCCCGGCTGGGTGGCCGGCACCAGCGAGACCGCCCGCTGCAGGTTCATGATGTCGACCTCGTACTCCTTGACGTGCTCCTCCAGCGCCGCGGCCAGCTTGGGGCCCTCGGTGCGGGGCACGGAGATGAGGTTCTCGATGCCCAGGGTGTCGAGCACCTGGCCGCCGAAGCGCTCCGCGGCCACGCCGGTGCGGATGCCCTTGCGCGCGGCATAGACCGCCGCCGCGGCGCCGGCGGGCCCGCCGCCGATCATCAGGGTATCGAAGGTGGCCTTGTCATTGAGCTTGGCGGCCTCGCGCTCGGCGGCACCGGTGTCCACCTTGGCCAGTATCTGCTCCAGGCTCATGCGGCCCTGGTCGAAGGGCTCGCCGTTGAGGTAGACGCTCGGCACCGACATGATCTCGCGCGCCTTCACCTCGTCCTGGAACAGCGCGCCGTCGATGGCGACGTGATGGACGTTGGGGTTGAGGATCGCCATCAGGTTCAGCGCCTGGACCACGTCCGGGCAGTTCTGGCAGGAGAGCGAGAAGTAGGTCTCGAAGCGCATCTCGCCGTCGAGGCTCCTGATCTGCTCGATCACCTCCTCGGAGGCCTTGGGTGGATGGCCGCCGATCTGCAGCAGCGCCAGCACCAGCGAGGTGAACTCGTGACCCATGGGGATGCCGGCGAAGACCACGCCGCTCTCCTCGCCGGGACGGTTCAGGGCGAAGGAGGGCGTA
>JAWWBV010000682.1:0-1693 GCA_033720795.1 Halomonas sp.
AGCTGCACCTCTCGGTGCTGATCGAGAGCATGCGCCGCGAGGGCTTCGAGCTGGCCGTGGGCCGTCCCGAGGTGATCATCCGCGAGATCGACGGGGAGAAGCAGGAGCCCTACGAGGAAGTGATCATCGACTGCGAGGAGCAGCACCAGGGCTCCGTCATGGAAGAGCTCGGCTACCGCAAGGGTGAGCTGGTCAACATGAACCCGGATGGCAAGGGCCGCGTGCGCCTGGACTTCATCATCCCCGCCCGCGGGCTGATCGGCTTCCGTGGCCAGTTCCTGACCCTGACCTCCGGCACCGGCATCCTCACCAGCCGCTTCGATCACTACGGCCCGCTCAAGCCCGACGCCTCCATCGAGCGGCGCAACGGCGTGCTGGTCTCCATGGTCCCCGGCAAGGCGCTGGCCTACGCGCTCTACGCCCTGCAGGACCGCGGCAAGCTGATCATCGACCATGCCACCGAGGTCTACGAGGGCATGCTGATCGGCATCAATAACCGCGCCAACGACATGGTGGTCAACCCCACCAAGGGCAAGAAGCTCGACAACATGCGCTCCACGGGCAACGACGAGAACATCGTGCTGACCCCGCCGATCAACTTCACCCTCGAGCAGGCCATCGAATTCCTCGATTCCGATGAGCTGGTGGAAGTCACCCCCAGCCACATCCGCCTGCGCAAGAAGCACCTGACCGAGAACGAGCGCAAGCGCGCCAGCAAGAAGTAAGTCGGCCCGCCTCCGCCCAGAGCCCGCCTATTCGGCGGGCTCTGTCGTTTGTGGCCGCCGCTCACGGCCCTGTGCCCCGGCGACGGCTATGCTGGAGGCTGAATCCCCCACCCAAGGAGTACCGTCATGCACAAGCACGTGGAATGGGACGATCCCGGCGAGCGGAGCGTCCTGCGTTACTATGCCGACCATCCCGACGACTACCGCCCGCCCCAGCGCGGCAGCATTCTCTCGGCCAGCTACCGGGGGTTCACCGTCAGGGTGAAGGTCGCGGCCCGGGTCGAGGAGACCAGCATCGGCGAGGTGGTGGCGCTGATCGCCGACGACAACGGCCGGCGCCAGCAGGCCGCCGGCGACCTCGCGCTTGGCGACACGGTGCGCCTGCCCGACGCTTACCGGGCCCTCGAACCTCGTCACCCCGAGGAGTCGGAAGCGCCGGAAGAGCCCGAGGACTGATCCCGGCGGCGCTGACCACCGGTCGCCGCCAACGCCCGCTAAACGCTGGCCTACTAGCCAGAGAGGCCTGCGTGCCGCACAGTTGGCGGCACAGGCTCACAAGGCCCACTTAGGCAATCCTGGATCCCCATGAGTACGCACAACGTCTGGACCCACAAGGGCACCTTCCTGCTGGCCGCCGTCGGCTCGGCCGTCGGGCTCGGCAACCTCTGGCGCTTCCCCTACCTGACCGGCGAGAACGGCGGCGGCGCCTTCATCCTGGTCTACGCCCTGACCATCTTCGCCGTGGGCATCCCGATCCTGATCGCCGAGATCATGCTCGGCCGCAACAGCCGGCGCAGCCCGATCATGGGCATGCGCTTTCTCACCCGCACCCACCAGACCTCCCGCGCCTGGGAGTCGATCGGCTGGCTGGGGGCCGCCTCCGCCTTCCTGATCCTGAGCTTCTACTCGGTGATCGCCGGCTGGGCGATCCACTACACCGGGCTGATGCTGACCGGCGGGATGGCCGA
>JAWWBV010000683.1:0-1685 GCA_033720795.1 Halomonas sp.
GGCGGCACGCTTGACCGCCGCATGCAGCTTGCGCTCGGGGTCGAAGGGCGTCTTGGCGTCGCGCTCGGCGACCAGCTCGAGCCCGCGGAAGAGCCCCCGGCCGCGAATGTCGCCGACGTGGGGATGGTCGCCGAAGCGCGTCTCGAGGCGCTGCTGGAGCCCCTCGCCCAGGCTCACGACACGATCCAGCAGCCCGCGCTCCTCGACGGCGCGCTGCACGGCCAGGGCGGCGGCGCAGGCGGTGGCGTGGCCGATGTAGGTGTGGCCGTGCTGGAAGAAGCCCGAGCCCTCGGCGATCGCCGCGCGGATCCGCTCGCTGACCAGGGTCGCGCCGATCGGCTGGTAGCCGGCCCCGAGGCCCTTGGCGATGGTCACCAGGTCGGCGGTCACGCCCTCCTGCTCGACGGCGAAGAGGGTGCCGGTGCGTCCCATGCCGCACACCACCTCGTCGAGGATCAACAGGATGCCGTGGCGATCGCAGATCTCGCGCACCCGCCTGAAGTAGCCCGGCACCGCGGGCACCGCGCCGAGGGTCGCGCCGACCACCGGCTCGGCGACGAAGGCCATCACGTTCTCCGGCCCCAGGCGCTGGATCTCGGCCTCGAGCTCCGCGGCCAGGCGCTCGCCGTAGGCCTCCGGGGTCTCGCCGGGGGCCTGGTCGCGATAGGCGTAGCAGGGACTGACGTGGCTCACCTCGACCAGCAGCGGCTCGAACTGCTGCCGGCGCCAGGCGTTGCCGCCGGTGGCGAGCGCCCCGAGGGTGTTGCCGTGATAGCTCTGGCGCCGGGCGATCAGGTGCTTGCGCTGGGGCTCGCCGCGCTCGATGAAGTACTGGCGGGCGAGCTTCAGGGCCGCCTCCACCGCCTCGGAGCCGCCGGAGACGAAGTAGACCGAGGAGAGGCCCGCCGGCGCCCGCTCGACCAGGAAGTCGGCCAGCGCCTCCATCGGCTCGGTGGTGAAGAAGGAGCTGTGGGCATAGGCGAGCCGGCCGACCTGGTCACGCACCGCCTCGATCACCTCGGCATCGCTGTGGCCCAGGCAGGAGACCGCGGCCCCGCCGCAGGCGTCCAGGTAGCGCTTGCCCTGGGCATCGATCAGGTAGGGCCCGTCGCCGCCCACGGCGGTCGGGTAGGTCTGCTTCAGGTGGCGGTGGAAGACGTGGCTCATGCGATCCTCTCGTGGGATATGCAAATTCAAGAGCCATTCTGATAAAGAGGAAATATATTTGCAAATAGATTCGACCGCGCCTGACGCCGGGAACGACGAAGGCTACAATGCGCGCCTCGATCCCTGCAGGCCGATGCCCCTCATGAGCTCCTCCACGCCCCCACGACCGGACACCCTCGGCGACCTCGAGCGCCTGCTCGCCACCCTCGAGCAGGGCGAAGGCGCGGTACGGCTCGGCAAGCGCTCGCGCCGGGTGCTCTCGGCGATGGTCACCGCGCCCCAGCAGGCCGCGGTCTCGTCGATCAGCGAACTGGCGGAGCGCCTGGGCGTCAGCCCCTCGACCCTGTCGCGGCTGGCCCAGCGGCTGGGCTTCGACGGCTTCGCCGGCCTGCAGGCGGTGTTTCGCCGCCACGTCACCGAGGGCAAGAGCTTCTACAGCGATCAGGTCTCGCGCCTGCTGGACAGCGACGGGGACGACGACGCCCTCGCCCGGCTGGCCCGGCTGGGCCGCCAGGAGA
>JAWWBV010000684.1:0-1681 GCA_033720795.1 Halomonas sp.
ACATCAGGTCGACGATCAGCTTGAGCTCGTGCAGGCACTCGAAGTAGGCCATCTCCGGCTCGTAGCCCGCCTCGGTCAGGGTCTCGAAACCGGCCTTGACCAGTTCCACGGCGCCGCCGCACAGCACGGCCTGCTCACCGAACAGATCGGTCTCGGTCTCGTCCTTGAAGGAGGTCTCGATGATGCCGCTACGCCCACCGCCGATGGCCGCCGCGTAGGAGAGCGAGAGCTCCTTGGCGTTGCCGGAGGCGTCCTGGTGGATGGCGATCAGGTCCGGGATGCCGCCGCCGCGCACGAACTCGGAGCGCACGGTGTGGCCCGGAGCCTTGGGCGCGATCATCACCACGTCCAGGTCCTGGCGCGGCTCGATCTGGTTGTAGTGGATGTTGAAGCCGTGGGCGAAGGCCAGGGTGGCGCCCTGCTTCAGGTTCGGCTCGATCTGGCTCTCGTAGATCGCCTTCTGGTTCTCGTCCGGGGCCAGGATCATCACCACGTCGGCGCTCTTGCTGGCGTCCTCGACGGAGGCGACCTTGAGGCCGGCGGCCTCGGCCTTGGCGGCGGAGGAGGAGCCTTGGCGCAGGGCGACGGTGACGTCGACCCCGGACTCCTTGAGGTTGTTGGCGTGAGCATGGCCCTGTGACCCGTAGCCCACGATGGCGACCTTCTTGCCCTGGATGAGGGAGAGATCGCAGTCCTTGTCGTAGTAAACGCGCATGTCGTGCTCCTGAAGCGAAGAGGGGTTATCGTGCGATGTTCGTGTCGATATTCAGCGTTGATGGCCACCCGTGCCGTCTGACGCGGCACTGGGATTCGATGCAGCCGATGGGCTCACCTTACGCCAGGGATCGCGTTGCGTAAAACGCGATATTTGCAATGTCACATGCCGATTTGTGCAATAATTCCAGCCATGGACATGCGCCCTCTCAAGCACTTCCTCGCCCTGGCCGAGACCCTGCACTTCGGCCGCGCCAGCGAGGCCTGCCACGTCAGCCCCTCGACACTCTCCCGCACGATTCGCCAGCTGGAGGAGAGCCTCGGCGTCGCCCTCTTCGAGCGCGACAACCGCCACGTGGCACTGACCCGCCAGGGGCGCACCTTTCAGGCCTATGCCCGAGAGACCCTGGAGGAGTGGGAGGCCCTGCGCCAGTCGCTAATGAGCGAGGCGCGCACCCTGACCGGCGAGATCAGCATCTACTGCTCGGTGACCGCCAGCTACAGCTTCCTCTATGAGCTCCTGAGTGAGTTTCGCACCCGCCATCCGGGCATCGAGCTCAAGCTGCACACCGGCGACCCGGCCCAGTCGCTGCAGCGGGTGCTGGCCGGCAACGAGGACATGGCGATCACCCCGCGGCCGCGCCAGTCCCCCGACGCGCTGGGCTTCAAGTCGCTGACCCGCTCGCCGCTGGTGTTCATCGCGCCCCACGCCGCCCACGACTGGATCCCGACCACGCCCGAGTCGCCCTCGGCCGAACAGTGGCGCGAGGTGCCGATGATCCTCTCCGAGGCCGGGCTGTCCCGCCAGTACAGCGACACCTGGTTCCGGGCGCTGGGCGTGACGCCGCGTATCTACGCCCAGGTGGCCGGTCACGAGGCCATCGTCAGCATGGTGGGACTCGGCTTCGGCCTCGGCGTGGTGCCGCGGATCGTGCTGGACACGAGCCCCCTGGCGGAGCGGGTGCGG
>JAWWBV010000685.1:0-1679 GCA_033720795.1 Halomonas sp.
GCCGGCTACATCGCCTACTCCATCGCCGACCGCCCCGGCATCGCGCCGGGCATGATCGGCGGCATGCTGGCCTCCGAGATCGGCGCCGGCTTCATCGGCGGCATCCTGGCCGGCTTCCTGGCCGGCTACGTGGCCAGGGCGGTGACCCGCCACGTCAAGCTGCCGGCCAGCGTCGAGTCGCTCAAGCCGATCCTGATCATCCCGCTGGTGGCGAGCCTCGTGACCGGCCTGACCATGATCTACGTCGTCGGCGAGCCGGTGGCGGCGATCCTCTCCGGGCTGACCAACTTCCTCGAGACCATGGGCTCCACCAACGCCCTGCTGCTCGGCGGGCTGCTGGGCGCCATGATGTGCTTCGACATGGGCGGGCCGGTGAACAAGGCCGCCTACACCTTCGGCGTCGGCCTGCTGGCCTCCGAGACCTACGCGCCCATGGCGGCGATCATGGCCGCGGGCATGGTGCCGGCGATCGGCATGGGCATCTCGAGCTTCGTCGCCAGGTCGAAGTTCTCGGAGCCGGAGCGCGAGGCGGGCAAGGCCTCCTTCGTGCTGGGCTTCTGCTTCATCAGCGAGGGCGCCATTCCCTTCGCCGCCAAGGACCCGCTGCGGGTGATCCCGGTCAGCATGGTCGGCGGCGCGGTGACCGGCGCACTGTCGATGCTGGTCGGCGCCAAGCTGATGGCCCCCCACGGCGGCATCTTCGTGCTGCTGATCCCCAACGCCATCACCCCGGTGCTGCTGTACCTGGCGGCGATCGTCGCGGGCTCGCTGATCACCGGCCTGGGCTACGCGGCGCTCAAGCGGGGCGGCCAGGCGGTGGCGGTCGAGGCCATTGGCTGACCTCGGCCACGCCACCCCAGGACGCCTCACCGGTCATCGGTGAGGCGTCTACGCGCCCGGAATATCGGCGTGTGAACTGGCCCAGCCGAAGCGGCGAGCCCTAGTGGCGGCCGGCAGCACCGGCCCCACCGCCGCGGCACCGGTCATCGAATGCATCGCGCTGCGGACCCGGTAGGGGTCCTGGTGGTAGACGCCGGAGAGGTTCTGGTCGTTGGTGTAGGCGTGCACCGTGGTCATCAGGCCGTTCTCGATGCCCACCGCGTCGTTGAGCGCCTGGGCGACGGGGACATGCCGCCTTCCGGCCTGCCTGGCGGGCAGTTCGACGACTCATCGGCACGCGATCGTGGCGCACGATGGCGCAGGAGATAATATTATTTTCGTAAACTTACTAAAAAACCTCAAGATCATAAGTTCCGGATATTATGCAAATAGCTGTTATCAGGGAAAATGTATCGCCTTGCCGCATGAAAACAACCGCTATCAGACCTTCGTCTAAGGCGCAATATTTAGTAAAATAACCACCAGTGAAGTATCGTGTTCGATAACCTCGCGATCGGCGACACCCCGCCGCCGGCACGCCATCGTTGCCACAGGAGAACCCGGCATGACGCACCGCCCTACCCCCCTTCGCCGCACCAAGATCGTTGCCACCCTGGGCCCGGCCAGCGACCGGGAGGGCGTGCTGGAAGCCATGCTTGCCGCCGGCGTCGACGTGGTGCGCCTCAACTTCTCCCACGGCACGGCCGAGGATCATCGCCAGCGCCTGGCGCGGGTGCGCGAGATCGCCGCCCGCCTGGGACGCAGCGTCGCCGCCCTGGGCGACCTGCAGGGCCCCAAGA
>JAWWBV010000686.1:0-1679 GCA_033720795.1 Halomonas sp.
ATGACGCGACGCTGGGCGGGGGCTGGTCACAGGGGCTAGAATCACCTCAGCCGACCAACTTTTGATGCCCTTTCCTGCGACACCCATGAGGCGCCATGAACGACTACCGCCCCCCGTCCCCCGAACGCCGGCCGAGTCCGCAGGAAGAGGGCCCTTCGCCATTGCACGGGGCCACGCAGCGCAGCGGGCTGCGCGGCCTGGCACGGCGTCTGGTGGCCGATGGCCTGCTGAGCGAGGCGGCGGCGGTGCGCGCGGAGGCCGAGGCCCGCGAGACGGAGCTGTCGCTGCTCGCGCACCTGATCGAGACGGGGATGGTGGCCGCTCGCCAGGCCACGCTGACCGCCGCCTGGGAGTACGGGCTGCCGATCATCGATCTCGACGCCCTGCGCCTGGAGAGCCTGCCGCCGGCCAGGGACTACCCGGACAAGATCCTGCGCCGGCTGGGGGTGCTGCCGCTGGTCCGCCACGGCCATCGCCTGACCGTCGCGGTACCCTACCCCTCCACGCTGGCCCTGCTCGATGAGCTGCAGTTCGCCACCGGCCTGACGCTCGAGGGCGTGCTCGCGCCGATAGACCAGCTGCGCCCGGTACTTGAGAGCTACCTCGCCAGCAGCGAGCGGAGCATGCTCGACGATCTCGCCAACGTGGACGACGCCGTGGGCGAGCTCGCCTACGACGAGGGCGTGGTCGACGCCACGGACGAACAGGCGGCGGTGGCCGCCGCGGGGGACGACGCGCCCATCGTCAAGTTCGTCAACAAGATCCTGCTGGATGCCATCCACCGCGGCGCCTCGGACATCCACTTCGAGCCCTACGAGACCAGCTATCGGGTACGCTTTCGCATCGACGGCATCCTCCACGATGTCGCGCATCCGCCCTTCGCCATGCGCTCGCGCATCTCGGCGCGCCTCAAGGTGATGTCGCGGCTCGATATCTCGGAGCGCCGCCTGCCCCAGGACGGCGCCATCAAGCTCAAGCTCTCCTCCACCCGCTCCATCGACTTTCGCGTCAACTCCCTGCCCACGGTCTACGGCGAGAAGGTGGTACTGCGG
Source organism: Halomonas sp. (assembly GCA_033720795.1). Lineage (GTDB taxonomy): Bacteria > Pseudomonadota > Gammaproteobacteria > Pseudomonadales > Halomonadaceae > Halomonas. The sequence goes on from JAWWBV010000686.1 coordinate 1,053, forward strand.
ATCCTCGACCCCAGCTCGGCGCAGCTCGGCATCGAGCAGCTGGGCTTCACCCCCGCGCAGCGCGCCATGTACGAGAGCGTGCTCGATGCGCCCCAGGGCATGATCCTCGTCACCGGGCCCACCGGCAGCGGCAAGACCGTCTCGCTCTACACCGGCATCAACCTCCTCAACCGGGTGGAGCGCAACATCTGCACCGCCGAGGACCCGGTGGAGATCAAGGTGCCGGGCGTCAACCAGGTGAACGTGCTGCCCAAGATCGGCCTGACCTTCGCCAGCGCCCTGCGCGCCTTCCTGCGCCAGGACCCGGACGTGGTGATGGTCGGCGAGATCCGCGACCTGGAGACCGCCGAGATCGCCGTCAAGGCCTCCCAGACCGGCCACCTGGTACTCTCGACCGTGCACACCAACTCGGCGGCGGAGACGCTGACCCGCCTGGCCAACATGGGGGTGGCACCCTTCAATATCGCCAGTTCCGTGAGCCTGATCATCGCCCAGCGCCTGGCGCGCCGCCTCTGCCAGCGCTGCAAGCAGCCGGCGGAGATCCCCCGGGAAGCGCTGCTCGCCCAGGGGTTCACCGAAGACGAGGTGGCCAGCGCCACCATCTATGAACCGGTGGGCTGCCAGCAC
>JAWWBV010000687.1:0-1678 GCA_033720795.1 Halomonas sp.
AGCCGGCCGCGCCGAAAGCCGCCGAGGCCAAGACCGAGCAGAAGCCGGTCGAAGCGAAAGCCGAGCAGCCGGCCGAGACCAAGGCCGATGCCCAGGCCGAGGAGAAGGCCGAATCGGAGCCTCAGCCCGCCGCCAAGGCCTCTCGCCGCCGGGGACGCCGCGCGCATAACGATCCGCGCGAGATCCGCCGTCGCGAGCAGGAAGCCAAGGCCCAGGAGGGCAAGAAGGGCTGATCCCTGCCCTGCCCCAACGACAACGCCCGCAGCCATGGCTGCGGGCGTTGTCGTTCAGGGGGAGACTCGATGCGGGAACCAGCGCGCCCGATGGCGCCTCGCCTATTGTTCCGGGACGCCGGCCCGGCGCGGCTCGCGCTCGAGGGTGACGCCGAAGCGCTCCCGCACCCGGGCGGCCACCTCGCCGGCGAAGCCGAGCAACTCGTCGGCGCTGCCCCCGCCGAAGTGCACCAGCACCAGGGCCTGGCGGTCATGCACGCCGAAGTGGCCCTGCCGCCACCCCTTCAGCCCGCAGCGATCGATCAGCCAGCCGGCCGCCAGCTTGACGCGCCCGTCGGGCTGGGGAAAGTGCGGCATGGCGTGATGCTCGGCGAGCAGTCGTCGGGCGCGCTCGTCATCGACCAGTGGGTTCTTGAAGAAGCTGCCGGCGTTGCAGAGCGTCGCGGGGTCGGGAAGCTTCTCGCGGCGGATCGTGCAGACCGCCTCGGCCACCTCGAGCGCCGTCGGTGCGGCGTCGAGCCGGCTGGCCAGGTCGCCGTAGCCCAGCCGCGGGCGCGGCACAGACGACACGCGCAGCACCAGCCGGGTGATCACCACCCGACCCGCCAGCGCGCCCTTGAAGACGCTGTCCCGGTAGCCGAAGGCGCAGTCGGCCGCCGACAGCACGGCCTCGCGGCCGTCGTCGAGGTGCACCAGGTGCACCGCCTCGAGCAGGTCGCTCAGCTCGACCCCGTAGGCGCCGATGTTCTGGATCGGCGCCGCCCCGCAGTGGCCGGGAATCAGCGCCAGGTTCTCGGCGCCCCAGAGCCCACGCTGCGCCAGGGCCATCACCAGCGCGTGCCACTGCACCGCCGCCTCGGCGTGCACGCGCACGCCGTCGTCCCGCTCCTCGAGCCACCACTGCGCCAGGGCCGGCTGGACCACCAGGCCCGGCAGCCGCGCCGGCAGGATCAGGTTGCTGCCGCCGCCGAGCACCGTCAGCGGCCAGTCGTGCTGCCGCGCCAGGGCCAGCGCCTCGCGCAGCTCGTCCAGGGTCGCCGGCGCCGCATGGCGCTCGGCGATGCAGGGCAGCCCGAGCGTGTTGGCCTCGGTCAGCGGGTGATCGGCGTGAAGCACCAGGCTCAAGGCGCGGCCTCCAGGCGCGAGGCGATCTCGGCCACGAGTCCCCGGGAGGCGGCCTCGACCAGGTCCAGCACCTCCTCGAAGCCGTCATCACCGCCGTAGTAGGGGTCCGGCACGGCGCGCTCGGGCCCGCCGGCGAAGGCGAGAAACAGGTCGACGACCGCCTCGCTCGAGGCGGGTCGCCGGGCCTCGATGGCGGCGAGGTTGTCGTGATCCATGGCGAGCACGTAGTCGAAGCGCGCGACGGCCTCGGCGGCGAGCTGCCGCGCCCGCAGAGCGGAGAGGTCGCTCCCGCGTCGCAGGGCGGCCTCCCGGGCGCGGGC
>JAWWBV010000688.1:0-1677 GCA_033720795.1 Halomonas sp.
CGGAACCCGCGTGATTTCCGGTTCGGTGTTCTCGGGCTTCACCGCCGAGGGAAGCCTCTGCTACGTGGGGCGCTTCCACCATCAGATCAGCCTGCTCGAGGAAGGCAACAAGCGCATCTTCATGGGCTGGATGTCGCCCGGCGCCAACCGCCACTCGGTGATGGGCATCTATCTCTCGAAGATCAAGGGCCTGCGCAACTACGCCCCGACCACCTCGACCAACGGCTCCGAACGCGCCATGGTGCCGGTGGGGGCCTACGAGCAGGTGATGCCGCTGGACATCCTGCCCACCCAGCTGCTGCGGACGCTGATCGTCGGCGATATCGAGACGGGAATGTCACTGGGCTGCCTGGAGCTGGATGAAGAGGACCTCGCGCTGTGCACCTACGTGTGCCCCGGCAAGTACGAGTACGGTCCCATCCTGCGTGACAATCTCACCATGATCGAGAAAGAGGCCTGATGATGGCTATCCGACAGACACTCGATAATCTCGAGCCGCACTTCCACAAGGGTGGCAAGTACGAGAAGTTCTATCCCCTCTACGAGGCGGTGGACACCATCTTCTACACGCCGCCGAGCGTGGCCAAGACCACGGCGCACGTGCGCGACGGGATCGACCTGAAGCGCATCATGATCACCGTCTGGCTCTGCACCTTCCCGGCGATGTTCTTCGGCATGTGGAACGCCGGCTGGCAGGCCAACCTGGCCATCGCCGAGGGCTTCGGCGCCCCGAGCGGCTGGCGCGAGGCGATCATCATGACGCTCGCCGGCGGCCATGACCCGAGCAGCCTGTGGGCCAACCTGGTGCTCGGCGCCACCTACTTCCTGCCGATCTACCTGGTGACCTTCGTGGTCGGCGGCTTCTGGGAGGTGCTGTTCGCCATCAAGCGCGGCCACGAGGTCAACGAGGGCTTCTTCGTCACCTCCGTGCTCTTCGCCCTGATCCTGCCGGCCACCATCCCGCTGTGGCAGGTGGCGCTCGGCATCACCTTCGGCGTGGTGATCGGCAAGGAGATCTTCGGCGGCACCGGCAAGAACTTCCTCAACCCGGCGCTGACCGGCCGCGCCTTCCTCTACTTCGCCTATCCGGCACAGATCTCCGGTGATGCGGTGTGGGTGGCGGCCGACGGCTACACCGGCGCGACGGCGCTCTCCCTGGCCTTCCAGGAGGGCATGACCGCGCTGTCCGAGACCTTCAGCTGGTGGGATGCCTTCCTCGGCTTCGTGCCCGGCTCGGTGGGCGAGACCTCGACCCTGGCGATCCTGATCGGCGCCGCGGTGCTGCTGTGGACCAAGATCGCCTCCTGGCGCATCATGCTGGGCGTGTTCCTGGGCATGGTGGCGACCAGTGCGCTGTTCAACCTGATCGGCTCCGACACCAACGCCATGTTCGCCATGCCCTGGTACTGGCACCTGGTGGTCGGCGGCTTCGCCTTCGGCATGGTCTTCATGGCCACCGACCCGGTCTCCGCCTCCATGACCAACCAGGGTCGCCTGATCTTCGGCGCCCTGATCGGTGTCATGACCGTGCTGATCCGCGTCGTCAACCCGGCGTTCCCCGAAGGCATCATGCTGGCGATCCTGTTCGCCAACCTGTTCGCCCCGCTGATCGACCACTTCTTTGTACAGGCCAACATCAAGCGCCGCCTGCAGCGCACCGGTGTGCCGGCCGAGGAG
>JAWWBV010000689.1:0-1677 GCA_033720795.1 Halomonas sp.
CCGGTGGCGTAGACAGGATCATTACCACTTCGGCACCGTCCAGGTCGTCCGGCCGGCGACGATACAGACGGGTGGCATAACCCACGCGAATCGTCACCTCCTCCTCTCGCGGAGGATCGTAGCCCAGATCCCCGAGCCACCGCGGGCTGGGCGAGCCACGCCCGCAGGCGTCGATGGTCAGGTCGGCCAGCATCGTGGTCGTCCGGCCATCGCTCAACCGGTCGGTCACGGTCACTCCGGTGACCCGCGCTCTATCGTCGGTCGCCGACAGCCCCTCCGCGACGCACCGGTCCATGAGGGTCACGTTTGGTCGCTCCAGCACCCGGCGGCGAATGTGCCACTCCAGGAACGGCCGGCTCATCAACATGCCCCTCAGCCCGCTGTCGAACTGGATCCTGTAGTCGCCGAAGTGGAACCAGCGCAGCGCCGCGCCCATGTCCGCCACGATGGCGCCGCCTTGGACCAGCGACTTCTCGATGCCGGGGAAGAAGTGATCGATCAGGTTCTTGCCGTGAGCGAGCAGGCCGTGGAGATGTCGCGTCTGCGGCTGCCCCTTCCGGGATTCCGGCCGGTCGTGGACGGGGTCGCGCTCGAGGAGGGTGACGCGATGAAAGTGATCGCTCAACACGCGGGCGGCGAACAGCCCCGCGAGACTCGCGCCGATGACAACGGCGTGTTCTCGGGGACCGGCCGCTCGATCGAACATGGGATCAATCTAGCCAGCGATCGGCGTCCGCGCCGCGTGGGCCGGGAGCTGGCGCGGCTTTCGAACGGCACTGCTTCAATCGATCGTGCGCCAGCTTTTCTCGACGAATTCGAACGCCTCCCGGTAGTCGTCGACCAGCAGCGACGGTACAGCGTAACCCATGATGAAGCCTGTCTCGTCCTGGCCTGCCACCAGGATGATCGTGGCCTTCCTCCACATCAACATCGGGTCGTCGTCGGGCAGCTGACCCTCGAAGACCAGGTCCGAAGCGACGGCGCGCTGGCCCATCTTGCGGACCCATTCGCGATCGAGAAGCTCGTATCGGTCGTAGCGCTGCTGGAAGATGTCGTCGAAGGTCGAGTTCAGCTGGACGAACAGGGCCAAACCCTTCTGCACGTCCTCTTCGTCGGCCATGCGCAGCATCAGCTGGACGTCCAGGGTTCGCAACACGGCCTGGAGATCGAAGCCGATAAGCGAGATGGTGGCGACGCCGCTGGAATCCTCGATGGTGACCAGCGACTCCTTGCCGGGCGGCAGCTCCGAAGGATCCAACTGGCGCCAGCCCTCGGGGTAGTCGAAGTGAATGCCAAGCCCCTCGTTGTGGTAGGCGGTGGGCGGGGGCTCCTCCGCCGTACAGCCCATGAGGGACAACGCAAGAGCCAGCCAGGCGACCGCCCTTCCCGGAGCTCGCTTCATCTCACTCACTCACTCACTCACTCGCGATCCATCTACCGTCGAGGCACCGGTGCCGGTCGACTACTGACTCTGCAGCCTGGGGTGGATGATCACATCGATGCGGCGGTTTCTTGTTCGCCCTTCGGGTGTCTCGTTGCTGGCCACCGGCTGGGTCTCCCCGTAACCGATCGCGTCCATCCTGGCCGGATCGAAGCTCATGTTGGCCAGGAGGTACTGCCTCACCGCATCCGCGCGCTCCTGTGAAAGCTTCTGGTTCAGCTCATCGCCGCCGAACG
>JAWWBV010000690.1:0-1671 GCA_033720795.1 Halomonas sp.
AGCGCCGCCACCAGGAAGCCGGCGGGAATGGCGAGTAGCAGCGCCAGGCCGGGCTGGCCGGGCAGCAGCTGCTGCATCGCCCAGGTGGTGTAGGCGCCGAGCATCATCAGCTCGCCGTGGGCCATGTTGATGACCCCCATCACGCCGAAGGTGATGGCGAGGCCGATCGCCGCCAGCACCAGCACCGACCCCAGCGACAGGCCGAAGTAGAGGGTCTCCAGGCCGCGGTTGAGCCTGAGCTTCTGATCGATGTCGGCGAGCGCGGCCTGGGCGGCCTCGGCGAGGGCGGGATCGTCGCTGCGCGCCGCCGAGCCGAGGGCCGCGCGGACCTCGCCGTTGAGACTGCCGGACAGCAGGGAGACTGCTTCCACGCTGCCCTGCCCCAGCCGATGGATCGCCAGCCCCTGCTCCAGCAGGCGGCTGACCTCGGCATCCCCTTCGGCCTCTAGCAGGTCCTGCAGGGGCGCCACCATGGCCTCGTCGACCCGCCCCAGCAGGTCGCGGGCCGCCTCGCGGCGGGCCCCCACGTCATCCACCCGCAGGTCGAGCACGGCCATGACACTCTGCAACTGGCCGCGAAGCGCATTGTTGATGCCGATGCGGTCGAGTTCGCGGCGCGACATCTCGCCGAGTGCCTCGCCGCTCAGGGCATCGGCCACCGGCCAGTGCCGGCCGCGGTTCTCGAGCACCACGACGAAGCGCCCGCTCTCCTTGTGGCGCTGCAGCTTGCCGTCGAGCAGGGCCTCCAGCCAGCCACGGCTGCGCGGGTCGCCGCTCTCGACGATGGCCTCGATGGCGCCGCCCATCCGGGCGTAGGAGGCCGCATCGAGGGACTCCAGCAGGGACCGGCCGGTGTCCTCCTGGGCCTGGGCGGTCAGCGGCAGGCAGGCCAGCAAGCACAGGGCCAGCAGCCGCCTGAGACAGGGGGGGATCTTCATGGACGTGTCCTGTGAATGATCGACGAGTGGCGTGCCGATACCACCGGGCCGACGTGGGCCCGGTGGGTCTGTCAGCGGGCTTCCGCGAGGAAGCCCTGGTGAAGCAACGGCGGCCTCTTACTGGGCCTCGCCGCCACCGCAGCTGCCCTTCACGACGTTGTAGTTGCCGCAGGACAGGGGGGCACGCCAGTCGCTGATCAGGTCCTTGGAGCCTTCCAGGTAGTCGGACCAGGCATCGCCGGCCACGGTGGAGGGGGTCTCCCAGACGATGGAGAACTGGCCGTTGTCCTGGATCTCGCCGATCAGCACCGGCTTGGTGATGTGGTGGTTGGGCATCATCGCCGCGTAGCCACCGGTGAGGTTGGGGACGCTGACGCCGATGATGGCGTCCTTGACCTCGTCGACCTCGGTGGTGCCGGCCTTGCGCACCGCCTCGGCCCACATGTTGAAGCCGATGTAGTGGGCTTCCATGGGATCGTTGGTCACCGCCATCTCGTCGCCGGTGTACTCGATCCAGGCGTCGATGAAGTCATAGTTGGTGTCGGTGTCGACGCTCATGAAGTAGTTCCAGGCGGCGAGGTGCCCGACCAGCGGGGCAGTGTCGATGCCCGTGAGCTCCTGCTCCCCCACCGAGAAGGCCACCACCGGGATGTCGGCGGCGTCGATGCCCTGGTTACCCAGTTCGCGATAGAAGGGCACGTTGGCGTCGCCGTTGATGGTGGAGACCACCGCG
>JAWWBV010000691.1:0-1664 GCA_033720795.1 Halomonas sp.
CGCTGCTGGCGCTCGCGTTCTGCGCGCTGATCGCGCTCTTCGCGATCCTCTTCGGCGCCCGCCACACCCGGCTGCACGCCCGCCACGACACCCTGCTGGCGGCCATCGCCCTGGAGTCGCTGGTCAAGCTGGTCGCCATGCTGGCACTGGGCGGCTTCGCGCTGTTCGTGGTCTTCAACGGCCCCGGCGACCTGCAGGCCTGGCTCGACGGCCCGGGGCGGCTGGCCCAGGCGCGGGTGGAGCACCTGGACCCGGCCCAGTGGCGCACCCTGCTGCTGCTGTTCTTCGCCGCGGCCTTCCTGATGCCGCACATGTTCCACATCACCTTCGCCGAGACGCTCTCGCGGCGCACCCTGCTGCAGGCCGCCTGGGCGCTGCCGCTGTTCCTGCTGCTGATGGCGCTGCCGGTGCCGCTGATCCTGTGGGCCGCCCAGCGCCTGGGCGCCGATGCCGCGGGGCTGGGCAGCGCCTACCTGGCCTACGGGCTCTCGGAGTCGCTGTGGCTGCAGGGGGTGGTGTTCATCGCCGGCCTCGCCGCCACCAGCGGCACCATGATCATCATCTCGCTGGCGCTCTCGGGGATGATCCTCAACCACCTGATACTGGTCGCCCACCCCCCGGTGGACCAGCCGGACCTCTACCACTGGCTGCGCTGGCTGCGCCGCGCCCTGATCGGCGCGGTGATCTTCGCCGGCTGGCTCTTCTATCGCCTGGTGGGGGTGAACCACGACCTCACCACCCTCGGGCTCGTGGCCTTCATCGGCATGGCCCAGTGCCTGCCGGGCATGCTGGCGCTGCTCTACTGGCCCGGCGCCAACCGCAAGGGCATGGTCAGCGGGCTGACGGCCGGCGTGCTGGTGTGGCTGGCCGGCAGCTGGGTGCCGCTGCTCACCGACTTCCCGGCCCAGGTGCTGCTGCCGCCCGGCCTCGAGGCGCTGGCCGGCCAGCCGGACTGGTACGTGGTGACGATCGTCTCGCTGGCGGCCAACATCCTCACCTTCATCCTGGTCTCGCTGCTCACGCCCACCTCCGACGGCGAGCGCGCCGCGGCGGAGGCCTGCTCGGTGGACGCGGTGATCCGCCCCAAGCGCCTGCCGCTGGTCGCCGGCAACGGCGAGGAGTTCAAGCATCACCTGGCCCGCGCCCTGGGCGAGGAGGTCGCCGGCCGCGAGGTCGACCGGGCGCTGACCGACCTGGGGCTGTCGCCGCTGGACGGGCGCCCCTATGCGCTGCGCCGGCTGCGCGATCGTATCCAGGCCAACCTCTCGGGGCTGATGGGCCCCTCGGTGGCCCAGGACATGGTTGACCGCCACCTGCCCTATCGCCGCGGCGGCCTGGAGCCCACCGACGATATCCACTTCGTCGAGAGCCGCCTGGAGGCCTACCGCACCCGGCTGACCGGCCTGGCCCGCGAGCTCGACGGCCTGCGCCGCTACCACCGCCGCATCCTCACCCGGCTGCCGGTGGGCCTGTGCGCCTTCGGCGTCGACGACGAGCTGCTGATGTGGAACGACGCCCTCGCCGAGCTCACCGGCATCGACGGCGACAGCGTGGTCGGCTCCCGCCGGGACAGCCTGCCCCCGCCCTGGAACGACCTGCTGGGACGCATGTTCCTCGAGCACCACGACCACCTCTACAAGCAGCCGGTGACGCTGGAGGGCACC
>JAWWBV010000692.1:0-1661 GCA_033720795.1 Halomonas sp.
ACCTGGTGGCCGGCACCACCCTCGCCCGGGTGCTGCGCAGCGCCCCCTGCCCGGTGCTCTCGGTCAGCCACCTGGCGACCCAGGCGTGGCACGACATCCTGGTGCCGGTGGACTTCTCGCTGACTTCCCGCCATACCCTGCGCGAGACCCTCAAGCGCTTCCCCGAGGCGCGGCTGACCCTGCTGCACGCCTGGGACATCCCCGGCGAGCGCGAACTGGGCTCGAACGGCGACTTCGCCCGCTGGCGCGACCGCGAGGTGGAGCGACTGCGCACCCAGCTCGAGCGCGAGACCGAGCAGCTGATGGGCGAGCTCGACGACGTGCCGGAGCTCGAGCTGGTGCTCGAACAGGGCGATCCCCTGGAGGTGCTGATGACCCGGCTGCGCCGCCAGCCGCCGGACCTGCTCGCCCTGGGCAGCCGCGGGCAGCTGGGCCGCCAGAGCCAGATCACCGAGCGCCTGCTCTCGGAGCCCCACTGCGACATCATGCTCTGTCGCGCCTGGTAACGGGCCGGCAAGAGTTATACAGAACCTTTACGCGGATACGGTGTCCGTACGAGGACATGCCCCGTCCTGCGAGGTTCACCTCATGTCGCTGTCGCGTACTCGCGCCCTCCTGCTGCTCGCGGCCCTCACCACCGCGCTGTCCGCCACCGCCTCGTCCGCGCCGGGCGCCGTCGTGATCGAGGGCGCGCGCTTCCCCGCCACCCTGGAGGTCGGCGCGCGCCGCTACGAGCGCATCGGCCACGGCCTCTTCCGCTACATGATCTGGGACGCCTATGCCGGCGCCTACTACCAGGCCGCCGGCTACCCCCGGCCGGCCCCGCAGTCCGACGTGCCGCGCCGCCTGGAGCTCGAGTACTTCCACGCCATCGAGGCCGGCGACTTCGCCGAGGTCACCCTCGAGCGGGTGAAAGAGGCCCTGCCCGGCGGCGAGTTCGCCCGCCTCGCACCGAGCCTCTCCGCCTTCAACGGCCGCTACCGCGACGTGCGCCCCGGCGACCGCTACGCCCTGGGCTGGGACGGCGACGCCCTGACCCTCGCCTTGAACGGCGAGACCCTCTACTCGGGGGGCGACCCGGCGCTCGCCAAGGCGCTGTTCGGCATCTGGCTGGGCGACGACCCGCTGGGCGACGACTTCCGGGACGACCTGCTGGGCCGCTGAGGGCGGCCCTCGCGGCGGCGCTCGTGCTAGGCTTTCCCGCCCGAGACATCAGCAAGGAGAGCCCGCCCGATGAAGGCCCTGATCCAGCGCGTGCGACGCGCCAGCGTGGAAGTGGACGAGCGTGAAGTGGGCGCCATCGGCCCGGGGCTGCTGGCCCTGGTGGGCGTCGAGAAGGGCGACGACGAGGCCGCGGCCGACCGGCTGCTGCACAAGCTGCTGCACTACCGGATCTTCGCCGACGCCGAGGGCAAGATGAACCTCAACCTGCAGCAGGCCGACGGCGGGTTGCTGCTGGTCTCCCAGTTCACCCTGGCCGCCGACACCCGCAAGGGACTCAGGCCCAGCTTCTCCAGCGCCGCCCCGCCCGCCGAGGGCGAACGCCTCTTCCACTACCTGCTCGAGCGGGCCCGGGCGGCCTGGCCGACGGTAGAGAGCGGCGAGTTCGCCGCCGACATGCAGGTCTCGCTGATCAACGACGGGCCGGTCACCTTCCTGCT
>JAWWBV010000693.1:0-1656 GCA_033720795.1 Halomonas sp.
CCCTCGACGTGCTCGAAGAAGCTCGGCCAGCCGGTGCCGGAGTCGTACTTCATGTCGCTGGTGAACAGCAGCAGATCGCAGCCGGCGCAGCGGTACTCGCCGGGGCGGGTCTCCTTGTCCAGCGGGCTCGAGTAGGCCGGCTCGGTGCCCGCCTCGCGCAGGATCTCGAACTGGGCGTCGGTGAGCCGCTCGCGCCACTCTGCCTCGGAGAGCTCCAGCACCTCGATGTCGTCGGCGCGGGTGAGATCGGGCTTGGGCCGCGCCATGGCCAGGCTCGGCGCCAGGCTCGCGATGCCGCCCGCACCGACCAGCCCGAGGAATTGACGTCGCTTCATGGGGATCTCCGTTCAGGTACGAAAAAGGGGGAAGGGCCAGCGCCCTTCCCCCCTCAGACCATCGGCCGGGCCAACGGTTCGCGCCGCTGCGGCCCTCAGATCAGGCTGGGACCGGCCTTGACGATGGCCTCGTTGACGCCCTCGAACTTCTTGAAGTTGTCGACGAACTTGGCGACCAGCTCGCCCAGGTGGCGGTCGTAGGCGGCCTTGTCTTCCCAGGTCTCGCGCGGGTCGAGCAGGCTGGAGTCGACACCCGGCACGGCCGTCGGTACGGAGAGGTTCAGGCCCTCGACCCTGCGCGTCTCGACGTCGCGCAGCACGCCGGACTGGATGGCGCTGATGATGGCGCGGGTGGTCGGGATGGAGAAGCGCGCACCGCCCTCGCCGTAGGCGCCGCCGGTCCAGCCGGTGTTGACCAGGTAGACCTGGGCGTCCTGCTCGGCCACGCGGCGGATCAGCAGGTCGGCGTACTCCCGGGCCGGGCGCGGGAAGAAGGGGGCGCCGAAGCAGGTGGAGAAGGTCGCCTCGAGGCCGGCGGAGGAGCCCACCTCGGTGGAGCCGACCTTGGCGGTGTAGCCGGAGAGGAAGTGGTAGGCCGCGGCCTCCTTGGAGAGCACGGAGACCGGCGGCAGCACGCCGCTCATGTCGCAGGTCAGGAAGACGATGGCGTTGGGCTCGTCGGCCCGGTTCTCGGCCACGCGCTTCTCGACGTGCTCCAGCGGGTAGGCGGCGCGGGAGTTCTGGGTCAGGCTGTCGTCGGCGAAATCCGGCTCGCGACGGTCGTCGAGGACCACGTTCTCCAGCACGGTGCCGAACTTGATGGCGTTCCAGATGATCGGCTCGTTCTTCGCGGAGAGGTCGATGCACTTGGCGTAGCAGCCGCCCTCGAAGTTGAAGACGGTGCCCGGGCCCCAGCCGTGCTCGTCATCGCCGATCAGGAAACGCGCCGGGTCGGCGGACAGGGTGGTCTTGCCGGTGCCGGAGAGGCCGAAGAACAGGGTGGTGTTGCCGTCCTCGCCAACGTTGGCGGAGCAGTGCATCGGCAGCACGTCCTCGGCCGGCAGCAGGAAGTTCAGCACCGAGAACATCGCCTTCTTCATCTCGCCGGCGTAGCGCATGCCGGCGATCAGCACCTTCTTCTGGGCGAAGTTGAGGATCACGCAGCTCTCGGAGTTGGTGCCGTCCCGGGCCGGGTCGCACTCGAAGAAGGGCGCGTTGAGGATGGTCCACTCGTCCTTGGCCGAGGGATTGAAGGCCTCGGGACGCACGAACATGGTGCGGCCGAACAGGTTGTGCCAGGCGGTCTCGGTGGTGACGCGCA
>JAWWBV010000694.1:0-1653 GCA_033720795.1 Halomonas sp.
AAGCGCCGGGCTACAAGCGCCAAGGAACCCATAGCAAGGCTTGGCGGCTTGGCGGCTTGGCGGCTTGGCGGCTTGGCAATGTAAGATACCCGTCCTGACCCACATCACCATCAGGCCTTCCCGAGCCCCATGCTATCCAACATCCGCATCGTCCTCGTCCAGACCTACCACCCCGGCAATATCGGGGCCGCGGCCCGCGCCATGAAGACCATGGGCCTCAGCGACCTGGTGCTGGTCAATCCGCGCTGCTTCCCCGACCCGGAGGCCTCACGCCTGGCCGCCGGCGCCGAGGACCTCATCGACACGGCCCGGGTGGTGGGCTCACTCACCGAGGCCGTGGCCGACTGCGTGCAGGTGGTGGGCGCCAGCGCCCGGCTGCGCAGCCTGCCGCTGCCGCACTTCGATGAGCCGACCGACATGGCCCGCGACATCGTCGACCAGGCCGCCGACGACCCGGTGGCACTGGTCTTCGGCCGTGAGCGCTTCGGGCTGACCAACGACGAGATCCGCTGTTGCAGCCATCAGGTCAGCATTCCGGCCAACCCGGACTACGGCATCCTCAACCTCTCCCAGGCGGTGCAGGTGCTCGCCCACGAGGTGTTCACCGCCTGGCGTCGGCGCCCGGAGAGCGACTTTCGCCTGGCACGCCCCAGCCAGGATCGCCAACCGCCCCGGGAGCAGCTGGGCCACTTCCATGATCACCTGGCCCGCGTCATGCAGCGCAGCGGCTTCATCACCCAGCCCCACGCGCGCACCGAGGCCCAGCTCCAGGCGCTGTTCGCCCGGGCGCGGCCGTCGCGCAAGGAGCTCTCCCTGCTGCGCGGCCTGCTCGCCTCGCTGGAGCAGCATCTTCCCACTGACCGACTCCCCGACGACCGACCCGACGACGACTGACGCAGGCTCGACGGATCGGCACAAACAACGACGGCGGCCCGAGGGCCGCCGTCGTCATGAGCGCTCATCACGCCGGGCGCACGTTCACAGGGTCATTGCCGCCAGCCAGCCGAAGCCGATCAGCGGAATGTTGTAGTGCAGGAAGGTGGGCACCACGCTGTCCCAGATATGGTCGTGCTGGCGGTCGACGTTGAGTCCCGAGGTCGGCCCGAGGGTCGAGTCCGAGGCCGGCGAGCCGGCATCGCCCAGCGCCGCCGCGGTGCCCACCAGCGCCACGGTGGCCAGCGGCGAGAAGCCGAACTGGACCGCCAGCGGCACGAAGATCGCGGCGATGATCGGGATGGTCGAGAAGGAGGAGCCGATCCCCAGGGTGATGAACAGGCCCACCAGCAGCATCAGCAGTGCGGCCAGGCCGCGGTTGTCGCCGATCATCTCGGCGCTGGCGGTCACCAGGGTCTCGACCTCGCCGGTGGCGGTCATCACCGCGGCGAAGCCCGAGGCCGAGATCATGATGAAGCCGATCAGCGCCATCATGCGCATGCCGCTGGTGAAGAGGTCATCGGCCTCCCGCCACTTGAAGATGCCGCCCAGGGAGAGCAGCGCGAAGCCCACCAGGCCGCCCAGCACCATCGAGCCGGTATAGAGCTGGATGCCCAGCGCCGCGACGATGCCGACGATCGACATCGCCACGCCCAGCGCATGGGGCTCCTGGGCCTCGGGGTGGTGATGCGGCACGTTGGTGGTGGTGACCTCCGCCGG
>JAWWBV010000695.1:0-1650 GCA_033720795.1 Halomonas sp.
AGGCCCTCGGCCACGGCGAGCTGCAGAAGCCCGGTGGGCAGCGCGGTCAGCGCGACGAAGAGGCAGAAGTAGCCCAGGCCGTGGCCGGAGCTGCCGTTGCGGCGGTTGATCGCCACCCACAGGTAGGTGAAGGCGAACAGCAGGGTCATGGCGGCGGTGCGCACGCTGGCCGCATCGGCGCCGGGACCGAAGGCCGCGTAGGCGGCCACGGCGAGGCTCACCCCGCCGACGAAGAAGTTGATCACCTGGATCTCGCGATCCTCGATACGCCCCATCATCCACAGGCCGTTGAGCACCAGCACCGCACCCACGTAGAGCAGGCTCAGCCCCTCATGCATCGTCGTCTCGCTCCCTCGAATGGCGGCATGCGGCCCCGTGCCGTGTGCCCCGAGCGCTCTTATAGACCGGCCCGGCCGGCGAGACAATAGCTTTGGAATGATTTTTCATTTTCATACCGGGCCGCGATCGGCGAGGGTCGGGCCTTGACCTGGCGGCCTTTCGCCATGATATCTAAAGGTACCAAGGGAAGAATCGACCGCTCAAAGCCGAAGAAACAGGAGAGGCGCAGATGAAAGTGAAGACCAGCCCCGAGTGCCCCAAGTGCGGCCACCGCATGAAGCGATTCCCGCCCGGCCGCAAGGACGAGTATCACGTTCACTGCGCCGAGTGCGACTACGACTTCGGCCGCTTCGACTACTTCCAGGCGCAGTTCCGCCACGCCATCGAGGAGCTCGAGGAGCAGCTCCAGCGTCGCGATACCGCCAACGACGATCGCGGCTGATCGTCCTCGCCCAAACGCCGACGCCCGGGACCAGGTCCCGGGCGTCGGCGTTTTCAGTGGCGCGAGTGGCGCGTGGTCGACTCGCTCAGCCGAGCCAGGTGCGGGCGTTGCGGAACAGGCGCATCCAGGCGCCGTCCTTCGTCCACTCGGCCGGGCGCCAGGAGTTGGTCACCGCCCGCACGACCCGCTCCGGGTGCGGCATCATGATGGTCACGCGGCCGTCCGGCGTGGTCAGGCCGGTGATGCCGGAGGGCGAGCCGTTGGGGTTGGCCGGGTAGCGGGTGGTCACCTGGCCGTGGTTGTCCAGGAAGCGCAGGGCGACCTGGCCGCTGCCCTGGAGGCTGCGCAGGTGGGCGCTGTCGCGGAACTCGGCCCGGCCCTCGCCGTGGGCTACGGCGATCGGCAGGCGTGAGCCCTGCATGCCGGCGAGCAGGATCGACGGGCTCTCCTCCACCTGCACCATGGAGACCCGCGCCTCGAACTGCTCGGACTCGTTGCGCACGAAGCGCGGCCAGGCCTCGGCGCCCGGAATCAGCTCCTTGAGCTGGGCGAGCATCTGGCAGCCGTTGCACACGCCCAGCGAGAAGCTGTCGTCGCGCTCGAAGAAGGCCGAGAACTGCTCCCGGGCGCGGGGGTTGAAGAGGATCGACTTGGCCCAGCCGCCGCCGGCGCCCAGCACGTCGCCGTAGGAGAAGCCGCCGCAGGCCACCAGGCCCTTGAAGGCCTCCAGGCTCACCCGCCCCGCGAGGATGTCGCTCATGTGCACGTCGACGGCCTCGAAGCCGGCCTTGTCGAAGGCCCAGGCCATCTCCAGCTGGCCGTTGACGCCCTGCTCGCGCAGCACCGCCACGGCCGGGCGGGCCTTGTTG
>JAWWBV010000696.1:0-1650 GCA_033720795.1 Halomonas sp.
ACGGCCGCCCCATTGGTCCGGACTATCGATCAGTCCTATGTATTAGACCAAGGCAGCGTTTGCGCACCCCGCGAATTCGGCCAAGACTGATCGTAAGGCACATAACGATGACAAGACGCCTACCGCACGCACGCAACCGTGAGACTGCATGAACCAGCACATCGAACTGATGCCGGTCGACGACGACCGCAACCGCCACGCCAGAGAGGCCGCGCGACGTCGCGTCTCCTGGCCCGTCAATCTCAGCCCCGCCCGCGTCAGCTATCAGAGTGAAGGCCACGCCCTGATACTCGGCAACGAGCGCGACGCCCGGCATGCCGCCCGCGCCCTCGTAGCGCTGGGTCTCGCATCCCCTGCCCTGCTGGTCACCGACCCCCTCCAGGGCGACGCCGGCGGTGATGAAGAACACGAGGCCCTGCTCGCCGACACCGCCGATCTCGCCTGCCAGACGCTGTCGCGCGCTCAGGCCCGGGCGCTGACCATCGACGGCTACCTGGGACGCTTCAGCGTCAGCGTGCCCGACGGTGATGGCGCGTTGAACCTCGCCCGGGCCCTCGCCGAACGCTCGCATTTCGACTTGATCCTCGATCTCGGCGCCACGCCCACCCTCGCCCTCGAGCTTCCCCCGCCAGGCTACGTCGCCCTGCACTGGCAGGACGCGGATCGCGACGAACGCCTCGAGGGCCTCGCCGGGCTGGTCGGCGAATTCGACAAGCCACGCTACTTCCAGATCGACAACGACCTCTGCGCGCATGCCAGCAGTGGCAACACGGGCTGCACTCGCTGCCTGGACGTCTGCCCCGCCGATGCCGTCAAGAGCCACCAGGGGCGCATCGAGGCCTGGATCGAGATAGACCCCTTCCGCTGTCACGGCGTCGGCAGCTGCAGCAGCGCCTGTCCCACCGGCGCCATTCAGTTCCGGCTGCCCGAGACCGCTCGCCAGCAGGACACCCTGATCGGCTGGCTCGCGGCCTACCGCGAGGCCGGCGGTACGGCGCCGGTGATGCGCTTCGCCGAGGCGAGCGACCTGGCAACCGAGGGCGAGGCGGCAGGCCATGTGCTCGACGTGCCCCTGGAGGAGCTCGGTGCCGCCGGTCATGACCAGTGGCTGACGGCCCTGGCCGCCGGCGCCGCCGAGGTGCGCATCCAGTGCCATGCCCGCATGCCCGAGCGCCTGTCGGCCTTCATCGATGACCAGCTTGCCCAGGCGCGCGCCCTGCTCCAGGCCCTGGGGCACTCACCGGCCAGGATCGGTCGCTTCGTATCCGGTGACGCGACGGCTCGCGATGCCCTGCCGCTCGAGCCGCCGCTGACGCAGACGCCCCCGGCCTTCGAGGGCCCGGCCAAGCGCGACCGGCTCAATGCCGTGCTCGATCACCTGGCGAACCTGGGCGCTCCCGACGGCCAGCGCCACCGCCTGCCGGTCGGCGCCGCCTACGGCGACATCGCGGTCGATCGCGACGCCTGCACCCTGTGCATGGCCTGCGTCTCCAACTGCCCGACCCCGGCGCTGGCCGCGGGTGACGAGAGCCCCTTGCTGAGCTTTCGCGAGGCCGATTGCGTGCAGTGCGGGCTCTGCGCCGAGGCCTGCCCCGAGGACGCGATCACCCTGAT
Organism: Halomonas sp.; assembly: GCA_033720795.1. Taxonomy (GTDB): domain Bacteria; phylum Pseudomonadota; class Gammaproteobacteria; order Pseudomonadales; family Halomonadaceae; genus Halomonas. The sequence continues at coordinate 1,615 of JAWWBV010000696.1, forward strand.
TCCCGGCTTCCTGGCCGACGCCGTGCGCGGCGAGCG
>JAWWBV010000697.1:0-1648 GCA_033720795.1 Halomonas sp.
CTTCAGGCAGTGCACGCCGCCGGCGTTCTCGGCGACATTGCCGCCGATCGAGCAGGCGATCTGCGAGGAGGGGTCGGGGGCGTAGTAGAGGCCGTAGGGCGCCGCCGCCTCGGAGATGGCCAGGTTGCGCACCCCGGGCTGGAGACGGGCGATGCGGGCATCCGGGTCGATGTCGAGGATGCGGTTGAAGCGCGACATCACCAGCAGCACGCCCCGCTCCAGGGGCAGGGCGCCGCCGGAGAGGCCGGTGCCGGCGCCGCGGGTCACCACCGGCACGCGCAGCGCCCGGCAGCGCTTCATCAGCGTCTCGACCTGCTCGAGGGTCTCGGGCAGCGCCACCAGCATCGGCAGCACGCGGTAGGCCGAGAGGCCGTCGCACTCGAAGGGACGCAGGTCCTCCTCGCGGTGCAGCAGGGTGAGCCCGGGAGCCTCGCGCTCAAGGTCGGCCAGGACCTCGGCCTTGTCGATGGTCGCCAGCTCGCCGTCGAGCCGCTCGTCGTAGAGGATGTTCATGGGGCTTCCTCGCTTGCGTGCCCATCGCCCACCCGGGCCGGGCACATGACCTGTGTGGGTCCAATCTGTGCCTTAATGGCGGGCATGTCCAGTCCCTGGTTTGCTGGTCAGACCAGTCGTTGGTAGTATTGTGGAAGGTTTTTCCACAATACACCCTTGAGGCTCGCCCTGGCATCCCCGGAGAGCACGATCATGCCCCGTTACCATGAAGAGCTGCGGATCACCTCGCGCACCCCCGACGCCATCGCGGCCCGGCTCGAGGAGCTGGTGCTCGACGGCGTCTTCCGTCCGGGCCAGCTGCTGCCCTCGGAGCGGCGGCTCAGCGAGCGCCTGCAGGTGTCGCGGGCCTCCCTGCGCGAGGCGCTGCGCACGCTGCGCAGCAAGGGCGTCATCGAGACCCGCCAGGGGCGGGGCTCGGTGGTCGCGCCGCTGGTGGCGGCGCCCCTGGACTCCCCGCTGATGTACCTCTTCCGCGATCATCCGCGCACCCTGTTCGACCTGCTGGAGGTGCGCGCGCTGCTCGAGGGCGAGTCGGCGAGCCTGGCGGCCAGCCGCGGCACGGCCTCGGACCGGGTGCTGATCACCCGCCGCTATCGGGAGATGGTCGACTACGTGGAGGGCGCCGAGACGATCGAGGCCGAGCGCCTGGCGCGCTTCGACCACGGCTTCCACCTGGCCATCTGCCAGGCCTCCCACAACCCGGTGCTGGTCCACACCCTGCAGAGCCTGACGGACCTGCTGCTGAGCTCGGTGTTCGCCTCGGTGAAGAACCTCTATCACCGGCCCCGCTGCCGCGAGATGATCAACCGCCAGCACGCGCGGCTCTATCATGCGGTGATCGAGGGCAAGCCCGAACTCGCTCGGCGCGCCGCCCTGGAGCACCTCTCGAGCATCGGCGAGCAGCTGGGCGAGATCGAGGCGGAGGAGCAGCGCCTGGAGCGCTCGGCGATGCGCCTGGAGGAGTGGGAGTAGCGGCGCCGATCGCCTGCGGCACCCTTGAACGTACACCGCCCCCACGGCCGGGCCGTGGGGGCGGTGCGTTGTCGTGGGCTCGCCCGGCCTCGGGCCAGGCTCACCTCAGGCGCCTGCGAGGCTCGGGTCGATCAGCCCAGGCCCAGCAGCGGGTCGCCGATGC
>JAWWBV010000698.1:0-1645 GCA_033720795.1 Halomonas sp.
CGGAGAACCTCGACAAGACCGACCACGCCATGGCCTCGCTGAAGCGCGCCATGGCCTGGGACGAGCAGGCCTACGGCCGCGAGTACGACCTCGACCTGTTCATGATCGTCGCGGTCAACGACTTCAACATGGGCGCCATGGAGAACAAGGGGCTCAACATCTTCAACTCGGCGGCGGTGCTGACCCATCCCCACACCGCCACCGACGCCGCCTTCCAGCGCGTCGAGGGCATCGTCGCCCACGAGTACTTCCACAACTGGTCCGGCAACCGCGTCACCTGCCGCGACTGGTTCCAGCTCTCCCTCAAGGAGGGCTTCACGGTCTTTCGCGACCAGTGCTTCTCGGCCGACACCAACTCGGCGCCGGTCAAGCGCATCGAGGACGTCTCCTTCTTCCGCACCGCCCAGTTCGCCGAGGACGCCGGTCCCACCGCCCACCCGGTGCGCCCGGACCACTACATCGAGATCGGCAACTTCTACACCCTGACCATCTACGAGAAGGGCGCCGAGATCGTGCGCATGCTCTCGAACCTGGTGGGCGAGGAGGCCTTCCGCCGCGGCAGCGACCTCTACTTCTCGCGCTTCGACGGCCAGGCGGTGACCATCGAGGACTTCGTCGACTGCATGGCCGAGGCCTCGGGCGAGGACCTCGGCCAGTTCCTGCGCTGGTACTCCCAGGCCGGCACCCCCGAGATCGACGCTCACGGCGAGTACGACTACGCCAACGCCGAGTACCGGCTGGTGCTGCGCCAGCGCACCCCGGCGACCCCCGGCCAGGCCGAGAAGCAGGCCCTGCACATCCCGATCCGCCTGGGCCTGGTGGGCACCAAGTCCGGCCGCGACCTGCCGCTGACCCTGGACGGCGAGGCGCTCGGCACCGACGGGGTGATCCACCTGCGCGAGGACGAGCAGGAGTTCATCTTCACGGACGTCAGCGAGGCCCCGGTGCCGTCGCTCGCGCGCGGCTTCTCGGCGCCGGTCAAGCTGCACTTCCCCTACAGCCGCGAGGACCTGGCGTTCCTGCAGGCCCACGACTCCGACGGCTTCAATCGCTGGGATGCCGGCCAGCGCCTGGCGCTGCTGGCCCTGGACGACCTGATCGCCGCCCACCGCAACGGGGTCGAGAAGGTGATGGACCCGCGGGTGGTCGAGGCCTTCCGCGCCGTGCTGGCGGCGGAGATCGACGACAAGGCGGTGCTGGCCCAGATGCTGACGCTGCCCTCGGAGGCCTACATCGCCGAGCAGCAGCCGCTGGTCGACGTCGACGCCATCCACGCCGCCCGCACCTTCGTCAAGCAGTCGCTGGCGACGGCGCTGCGCGACGACTTCCTGCGGCTCTACGAGGAGAACCGCTCGGAGGCGCCCTACGCGCCGGAGCCCGAGCAGATCGCCGCGCGCAGCCTCAAGAACGTGGCGCTCTCCTACCTCATGGCCATCGAGGACGAGGCGGGCCTCGAGCTCGCCCAGGCGCAGTTCGCGGCGGATCACAACATGACCGACGTGCGCCACGCCCTGACCCTGCTGGTCCACGGCTCCCGCGGCGACCTCGCCGACCCGGCGCTGAAGGCCTTCGGCGAGAAGTGGGCCCACGACCCGCTGGTGATGGACCAGTGGTTCAGCCTCCAGGTGACGCGCCCCCAGGCGGA
>JAWWBV010000699.1:0-1637 GCA_033720795.1 Halomonas sp.
GCCACCAGGGTGGCCAGGTAGAGGACCGGGCGGCGCGTCAGGGCGAGCTGGCTCAGGTTCATGGCGGCCTCAGTGGTAGCGCTCGGGGCCGTGGCCGAGCAGGCTCACGGCCTGGCCGGGGCGCACGAACTCCACGCCGCGGGCCACGATGCGCTCGCCCGGGGCCAGGGCGCCGCGCACGCTGGCCCGGCCCTCGCCCAGGCTGAGCACCTCCACCGCGACGCGCTCGAGGATCCCCTCCTCGGTGATGCGCAGCACGTGGGCGCGGCGGAGGCCGCCGTCCTCGCCATCGCTCTCGCCCCCGCGAACGAACCCCAGGGCGGTCATCGGCACCGGCAGCGCTCCGTCGCCCTCGGTCGCGCGCGGGTCCAGCGACAGCTCGACCCGGGCGGTCATGCCCGAGCGCAGGCCGGGGGGCGGCGCGTCCACGCCGAGGATCACCGGATAGTCGTTGGAGGAGCGGGGCTGGGTGCCGAGATGGCGCAGGGTGGCCGCGCTCTCGGCGTTGCCCAGGGCGGGCAGGAGCACGCGGTGGGTCGAGCCCGGTGCCAGGGCGTCGACCAGCGTCTCGGGCACGCTGGTCTCGACCTCGAAGCCCTCCCGGTCGGAGATCACCTCGAGCACCGGCTGGCCGGCGGCGACCCGCTCGGCGGGCTCGGCCCGGCGCCGGCTCACCGAGCCGTCGAAGGGGGCCGCGAGGCGGGCCAGCGTCAGGTCGCGTTCGGCCAGCGCCAGGGCGGCCCGGGCCGAGGCCAGGCGGGACTCGGCGGTGCCCAGGGCGGCCCGGGCGGCGTCCAGGCGCGTCTGGCTGACATAGCCCTTGTCGGCGAGGCTGGCCTGGCGGCGGTAGTCCTCGCGCTTCTCGCGCAGCACCGCCTCGGCCTCCTGCCGCTCGGCGCGGCGCTGGTCGGCCACCAGGCGATAGCGGGCGGCGTCGAGCTCGGCGAGCACCTCGCCGGCGGCGAAGCGCTCGCCGACCTCCAGGGGCAGCCGGTCGAGCTCGCCGGGGATCTCGAAGCTCAGCGCGGTGCGCTCGGCGGCCTTGATCCGGCCCGAGAGGCGGGTGATGGCGGCGCCGTTGCCCGCCTCGATGACGTGGCTGTCGACCACGGTGGGCGGCGGCTCGGCGGGCGGGCCCGCCTCCGGCGAGCAGCCGGTGACGAGCCACGAGAGGCCGGCCAGCAGCACGCAGAGGGCCGACAGGCGGCGGGGGAGCGGCATGGGCATTCCTCGACGGCAAGCGATGGGCGTCGGGCACGCCCGAGGCCAAGCCGCAGTGTATTAATCAGCTGATTAAATCGCAACGGCGCCCGGAGCCCGTCGCCTGGCGGCTCAGTGCGCCGAGGAGGCCGCCCAGATGTTGACGCCGCCCTCCATCGCGTAGCGGTCGATCTCGGCGAGCTCCTCGTCGCGGAAGGCCGGCCCCGAGAGGGCGCCCAGGCTGTCGATCACCTGCTCGGGCCGGCTGGCGCCGATCAGCGCCGAGCTCACCCGGCCGTCGCGCAGCGTCCAGGCGATGGCCATCTGGGCGAGGGTCTGGCCGCGCCGTCGGGCGATCTCATTGAGCGCCCGCACTCGGTCGAGGTTCTCCGGCGAGAGGTGGTCATCGTTGAGCGCCTTGCCCCGCACCCGGCGGC
>JAWWBV010000700.1:0-1635 GCA_033720795.1 Halomonas sp.
GCCGAGAGGTGGATCGCGGTCGGGATCACGTCGTTGCTCGACTGCCCCATGTTGACGTGGTCGTTGGCCCCGACCTCCACGCCGTCGCGGCTGGCCCGCCGGGCGATCACCTCGTTGACATTCATGTTGCTCGAGGTGCCGGAGCCGGTCTGGAAGACGTCCACCGGGAACTGGTCGTCGAGGTGGCCGGCGAGCACCGCCTCGGCCGCGGCGACGATCCCCCGGGAGCGGGCGTCGTCCAGCAGCCCCAGCTCGCGGTTGACCCGGGCCGCCGCCAGCTTGATGCGGGCGATGGCGTGGATGAAGGCCGTCGGCATGGGCTGGCCGGAGACGGGGAAGTTGTCGACCGCCCGCTGGGTCTGCGCCCCGTAGAGCGCCTCCCTCGGCACCGCCAGCTCGCCCATGCTGTCCCGCTCGATACGATGGTCGCTCATGCTTCCCTCCTCTTCTGTCGTGCGTGCGGGCCTGCGCGGTCCGCGCATCGTTTCCTCCCTCTCAACATGGTGGCGGCCTCGGCGGGGTGCAAGGTCCGCGCTTTCCGCCTTGCGCCGACGCGCGCGACGGGGCGGCGCGGTCGCCGCCGATTGGCCCTGGAAAATAATCCAAGTCTCGCATGTTGCAGTGCACAAACCTCTCTGCTATTGTGCATTGCAACAGAGAAGGTAGTAGCCAGAGTGAGAAGGCATCGGCACCCCGCCACGGCCTTCGAATCGATCCGAAATCCCTGGGAGGGAATCACGATGCAAAACTTCGACACCAAGCAGTTCACCGAGCAGTTCGAATCCATGTTCTTCGGCCCGGCCCGCGCCTACGCCGCGCTCTCCGTGGACTACACCGAGAAGCTGGTCAACGCCCAGCTCGACGCCGGCAAGGCCTACACCGACACCGGCCTGGCACAGCTGCGCAGCCTGATGAACGTCAAGGACGCCGAGGGCCTGAAGTCCTACATGGAAGGCCAGCAGAAGGTCGCCAAGGACCTGACCGAGCGCCTCAAGGGCGACGCCGAGAAGGTCGTCTCCCTGCAGCAGGACTTCGTCCAGCAGAGCCAGAAGCTGACCGAAGAGAGCGTCAAGCAGGCCACCGACACGGCGACCAAGGCCGCCAAGTGAGCCTGACGGCGTCGGCCCTGCCGACGCCCGACTGACCCGCCCGACGGGTCAACCAGAACGGGCCGCCGATCGATGATCGGCGGCCCGTTTGCGTTATGCTCTCCGCTCACGCCGTCCCCTTCACCACTGCCGGAGAGTGACCATGACACGCGGAATCCTTCTCGCCCTGCTGGGGCTCACGCTGGCCGGGTGCCAGATCATCGAGCCGCGCTTTCCCGGCGGGCAGAGCGAGCGCGTCGAGGTGATCGAGCGCGGCACGCGGGCCCCGGACGAGGCCGCCCCCGACGAGCGCGCCACCGCCGGGCGCGTCGAGCGCCGGGTGGCCTTCCCCGCCGACGAGTACGCCGCGCTCGCCAAGCGCGGCCGCGCCGCGATCAGCGGCCGGCTGACGATCGGCGGACGCCCGATCGCCAACCGCCCGGTGGCGGTGGCGCCGGTGACCACCTACTCCGCCGAGGCCGCGGAACAGGCGCTGGCCGGCCGCGCCGTGGAACCCGCCGATCCCCGGGCTCGGGCCTACACCCAC
>JAWWBV010000701.1:0-1626 GCA_033720795.1 Halomonas sp.
CTCCGACGGGCGCTTCATCGCCACCCTGGGCAGCCAGGTGGTCGAGCTCGGCCCCTGCAACGCCACCATCCACCAGGTCAACGAGCGGGTGCGGGCCACCGACCTCGACGACCTGAGCCGGGTCTACGAGGCGATCCTCGACAGGCTCTTCGTCAACGGCACGGCGCGGCCCTGAGGCACCCATGGACTCCTATCCCGATATCGAGATCTACCTGGCCCGTGGCGACATCGCCCGCCTCGACGCCTGGCTCGCCGAGGCCATCGGGGCCGCGGCGCTGGCCCCCGCCGGCAAGCGCCAGTGGCGCACCCGCGGCGGCCAGGACGAGGCGGAGGTGCCGGTGCTGCTGGTGGAGAAGGCCGCCGACGGCTTCGCCAGCCTGTGGTTCGACAGCCCCGAGACGCCCTGGGCGACGGACGCCGAGTGCGCCCGTGAGGCCGCCCGGCGGCTCGAGTGCGAGGTACGCTGCTCGCTGGGCGGCTGGCAGCCCGGCGACGACCCGGACCGCTTCCTGCAGGTGCTGCCCGACGGCACCGAGCGGCCGATCGACTGGCCCGACTCCGGCCAGTGAGCCCGAAACGACAACGCCCCGCTCAAGGCGGGGCGTTGTCATGGAGGGCTGGCAACCCGCGGCATTTACAAGCCAGAAGCTGCCGAGCGATGGCCAGGCGCTTCGATTCAAGTAATCACGGTGACGTCGTCGGCCTGCAGCCCCCGCTCGTTCTGGATGACGTGGTAGCGCACCTTCTGGCCCTCGGCCAGGGTGCGATGCCCGCGCCCGCGGATGGCCCGGAAGTGTACGAAGACATCCTCGCCGTCGTCGCGGGTGATGAAGCCGTAGCCCTTGTTGACGTTGAACCACTTGACCTCGCCGATCTCGCGATCGTCGTCCTCGACCTCGGCCAGGTTGACCAGCTGGGGCGTCAGCGCATTGACCGCCAGGGTGGCGATCAGCAGCAGCAGGAAGACCGCGAGCGCGGCGGCGAAATAGACCGCGGCGACGCCGCCGACCTCGAGGCTGGCAAACAGCTCACGGGACAGCACGCCGCCGGTGAGATGGACGAGCAGGGCGATCAGCAGCGGCGCCGGGGCGGCCAGCAGCAGGCTGATAAGACTGCAGCGAAACACGACCTTTCGATTCATGGACCTGTAAAACTCTCTGGTAGTGGTGAAAGGAAGAAAGGGACTCTCATGCATGAAGGTGCCACGATGAACGGTGACACGCAGCACAAGGATTCTATCATGAGCGATGCAACGACGCCTGACGAGCTGGCCCGCCGCCTGGAGGCCCTGGAGAGCCGGATCGCCTACCAGGAGCACTGGCTCGACACCCTGGACCAGGCCGTGGCCGGCCAGGAACGGCGGCTGTCGCGGCTCGAGCGGATCAACGCGCTGATGCAGGAGCGGCTGCGCGACCAGCAGCGGGCGCTGCAGGAGGGCGACGCGGCCGCCGCCCGCCCCGAGGACGAGCGGCCGCCGCACTACTGACACTCTGGAGAGTTGGCTTGTGCACCCACCAGACTCGGCTGTCCGACTGGCCTTTGCGGGCACTGAACCGCGGCTTGCCCGGGGCCAGTCCTCCGAGGAGGCGCCGTGAACCCCTCCCTGGGGGCTACCGACGCCATCCC
>JAWWBV010000702.1:0-1624 GCA_033720795.1 Halomonas sp.
ACCAAGGCCAGCGCTCTCAGGCCCGCGGCCGGCTCGTGCCCGTGTACGACTGGTGTACTGCACCCCGTTTAGCAAGCTGCGGCTAAGGGAGTGGCGTGGCCGAGATGCTCGGCTTCAATGACATTCGGCGCTCGGTAGCCGAGCGCCGAATGGAGATAGCTGGCGTTGTAGTCGACGCGCCAACGGCCGAGGGCGGCGAAGAAGGCGGCCGGGCTGGTCCACTCCCGCAGCCAGACCAGTTCCTCCTTGAGTGTCCTGAGGAACCGTTCGGTATCGGCGTTCCCCTTGGGATTGTTGTAGCTGGTGAACGCCTGATGGATGCCGAGGGCGGCGCAGGCGCGCATGAAGGCGAGCGACGTGGGCTGGCAGCCGTTGTCGGCCATCAGGTGCACGCCCTGGCCCTCGATCCCATGCGGGAACTGGTGGTTCACGGCGCGGTTGAGGGCGATCAGCCAGTGCCAGGCGCGCGCCTGCAGGCCGGCATAGTGGCCCACCACCTTCTTGCTGTACCAGTCGAGCACGACCACCCAGCCAAAGCCTTCGATCATGACCTTGGTCATGTCGACGCCCCACCACTCGTTGGGCCGGGTCGGTCGCGGCTTGCTGGTATCGGTCTTGCGCTTGGCCCGCAGCTTCGGGTTGGGTCTCACCAGGAGATCGTTGGCCTTCATGATGCCGTAGACGCGCTTCTGGTTGACCACAAGGCCATCGACGTAGCGCAGATACGCCCACACCCGGCGGTAGCCCCAGAACGGATGCTCGGCCTTGAGCTTCCGGATGCGCTCGAGCAGCGCGGCGTTGCGGGCGGCCACCCGCGCGTAGGGTCCTCGCATCAGCCGAGCACCTCCTCGCTTTTTTTGAGCTCCAGGGCGAGCTCGCCGACCAGGGCCTTGAGCCGCGCGTTCTCGCGTTCGAGCCGGCCTTGGCGTTGTGGGGCGCCGGCCGGCTCGAACGCTTGCGCGGCATTGGCCAGGAACAGGTCGCGCCACTGGTAGTATTGCGCCTGGCTGATCTCATGTTCGACGCACAGCTCGCCGATCGGCCTGCCTTTCAATCCCTCGAGCACGATCAGCGCCTTCTGCTCGGGCTTCCACTTGCGTCGCTTCACGGCCGTCCTCCCGCTGCCAGACAGCCACGCTCACTCCCTTAGCTCAACCTCCTGCCAAACGGGGAGCAGGATACAAGGGGCCCATCACCACCACCCGTAGCCGCACGACCCGGGCCCGCCGTGGTGGTGAGAGGAGCAAAAAACGCGACACAACCGGGGCCTCGCCGCCTATTCTAGCCACGGTTGCCCCCTAGGCTGCCCCAGGGCGAGCAACGCGAAGTCGCCGTGGGCGATTGTGCCTCGGCAATCCGGCGCCCTTCAGCGGGCTTCTGTCAGCCCAACGTTTCTGCGGGTTTCGGGAGGGGCAGGCTCTAACGTCAGTACCCTGGCAGCGGGTAGGTCTGTCCGATCGTCGCGCCGGCCATTGCTGCCCGGGTCTCGAGGTGCCCATACCGTCCGCCGCGGTGGCGGTAGTCGCGCGCCCGACATGACGGAATACCGAAGTGGCGCGAGCGGTTTACCGGACAGCGGGCCGCCCGTCACCTTGGAGCTGCGATGCACCCCGATACCCACCTC
>JAWWBV010000703.1:0-1619 GCA_033720795.1 Halomonas sp.
CGACGTCCAGGTCGGCGACAAGATCGAGGTCTTCGACCAGGTCAAGGTCGAGCGGACGCTCTAACCGCTCGAGGAGCCGATCATGCGCGAGTTCAAGCGTACCGACCGGGTGGCCGACCAGCTCCAGAAGGAGCTGGCGGTCCTCATCCAGCGCGAGGTCAAGGACCCGCGCCTGGGCATGGTCACCGTCAGCGGCGTCGAGGTCAGTCGTGACCTCGGCTACGCCGATGTCCACGTGACCCTGCTGGGTGAGCAGGCCCCCGAGCGCATCAAGGAGAACCTGGCGGTGCTCAAGCGCGCCGCCGGTTTCCTGCGCAGCCAGATCGCCCGGCGCATCAAGCTGCGCCACGTCCCGGAGCTGCGCTTCCACTACGACGAGAGCGTGGTGCGCGGCCAGCGGCTGTCGTCGCTGATCGACGAGGCGGTGGCCAGCGACCAGGCCCAGCAGGGCGAGGCGCCGGACGACGACGGCGCCGAGCGTGGCGGGAGCGAGCGCGACTGATGGCTCGGCGACGTCGCGGACTGCCGGTGAACGGCGTGCTGCTGCTGGACAAGCCCGCGGGGGCGTCCAGCAATCACGCCCTGCAGCGGGCGCGGCGCCTGTTCCAGGCGCAGAAGGCCGGCCATACCGGGACGCTGGATCCCATGGCCACCGGCCTGCTGCCGGTCTGCTTCGGCGAGGCGACCAAGTTCTCCGCCCAGCTGCTGGCGGCCGACAAGGTCTACCGCACCCGGGTGGAGCTCGGGGTGGTCACCGACAGCGGCGACGCCGAGGGCGCGGTGATCGAGCGTCATGCGGTGCCCCGGCTCACCGAGGCCGACATCGAGGGCGTGCTGGCGCGCTTTCGCGGCGAGATCGAGCAGGTGCCGCCGATGTACTCGGCGCTCAAGCACCAGGGCCGCAAGCTCTACGAACTCGCCCGCGAGGGCAAGTCGATCGAGCGTGCAGCCCGCCGCGTGACGGTGTATGATGCCCGGCTTCTCGCCTGCGAGGCCGAGGCCTTCGAGCTGGAGGTCCGCGTCAGCAAGGGCACCTACATCCGCACGCTGGCCGAGGACATCGGCCGCGCCCTGGGCTGCGGGGCCCACATCAGCGCGCTGCGGCGGCTGGCGACCGGGCCCTTCACGAGCGACGGCATGCAGGACTTCGGCACGCTCGAGGCCCTGGCCGATCAGGCCGCGCGCGAGGCGGTGCTGCTGCCCGTGGACGTGCTGGTCGATCACCTGCCGCGCCTCGACGTCGACGCCGAGGCGGCGGGACGCCTGACCCACGGCCAGTCGGCCCGGGTCGAGGCCTGCGGGCTCGCCGAGGGCGAGACCGCCAGACTCTATCGCGGCGAGACCTTCCTGGGGCTCGCCACGGTAACGGGGCCACAGGAGGTGGCGCCGAAGCGGCTGCTGAGCACCGCAGCCGAGTGAAGGGAGAGACGCCCGAGACTGCAAATATGCGTGGTCTCATACATTCAACTTCAAGCATATTGCTTACTGGAGAGACAGATGGCACTGACAGCCGAGCAGAAGTCCGCAATCGTCAGCGAGTACGGTCGCGGCGACAACGACACCGGTTCCCCCGAAGTGCAGGTGGCCCTGCTGAGCGCCAACATCGACGGCCTGCAGGA
>JAWWBV010000704.1:0-1618 GCA_033720795.1 Halomonas sp.
AGGCCGAGACGGACCGACCATGAGCTTTTCCCCGCTGATCGAGAGACTGATGGAGTCGCTGCGGGTGCTGCCCGGCGTCGGCCCCAAGACCGCCCAGCGCATGGCCATGCACCTGCTCGAGCGCGACCGCGACGGCGGCCGACGCCTGGTGGCGGCGCTGGACGTGGCGCTCGAACGGGTCGGCTACTGCCGGCGCTGCCGGACCCTCACCGAGGAGGAGGTCTGCGGTATCTGCCAGAGCGCGCGGCGCGACGAGGCCCTGCTCTGCGTGGTGGAGTCCCCCGCCGATCAGCTGGCCATCGAGGAGGCCGGCGGCTTTCGCGGCCGCTACTTCGTGCTGCACGGCCACCTCTCCCCGCTGGACGGCATCGGCCCCGAGGACATCGGGCTCGACCAGCTCGAGGCGCGGGTCGCCGAGGGGGGCGTGGAGGAGATCGTGCTGGCCACCAACCCCACGGTGGAGGGGGAGGCCACCGCCCACTACATCGCCGCCCAGCTCGCGCCCCGGGGCGTCTCGCTGTCGCGGCTGGCCTATGGCGTGCCCATGGGCGGCGAGCTCGAGTACGTCGACGGTGGTACCCTGAGCCGCGCCTTCAACGGTCGCCTGCCCTTCCGGGGCGAGTGAGCCCTTTCCCCTGCTGTCGGAACCCTGCATGACCCTGAACCCCGAGATTCGCTGGATCGATACCCCCGCCGCCCTGGACGCCGCCTGTGCCGAGGTGGCCCAGGCCGACGTCATCGCCCTGGACACCGAGTTCTTTCGCGAGAACACCTTCCATCCGGTGCCGGCGCTGATCCAGTTCGCCACCGGCGGCCCGGCCTTCCTGGTGGATCCCCAGGAGGTGGCGTGCACCGAGGCCTTTCGTCGCCTGCTCGCCGAGGGGCCGTTGAAGCTGCTGCACGCCTCGAGCGAGGACCTCGAGGTCTTCGCCCACTGGGCCGGGGTGCCCGTGGCGCCGCTGGTGGACACCCAGGTCGCCCAGTCGCTGCTCGGCGAGGTGCCCTCGATGGGCTACCAGAAGCTGGTGGCGCACTGGACCGGCGAGACCCTGCCCAAGGACGAGACCCGTTCCAACTGGCTGCTGCGGCCGCTCTCCGAGTCCCAGCAGCGCTACGCGGCCCTGGACGTGGTCTTCCTGCTCGAGGTGTGGGAGCAGCAGCGCGCCGCCCTCGAGCGCCAGGGGCGCATGGCCTGGGTCGAGGAAGACTGTGCCGCGCTGGTCGACCAGGCGGCGCGCAGCGAGGCCGCCGACGGCCAGTGGTACCTGCGCCACCGCCAGCTCTGGCGCCTCTCGCCGCGCCAGGTGGAGGCCTACCGGCGCCTGACCCTCTGGCGCGAGGGCGAGGCCCGGCGTCGCGACGTGCCGCGGGGCTGGCTGGTCAACGACCGGCTGCTCTACGCCATCGCCGAGCAGCTGCCGGAGAACCGCTTCGAGCTGGCGCGCATCGAGGAGCTCAAGCCCGCGCTGATCAAGCGCGAGGGCGACGACCTGCTGCGGCTGGTGCGCGAGGCGATGAAGGTCGACGAGGAGGCGCTGCCGGCGGCCCCGCTCTCGCCGATGGCCCCCGAGTTCAAGCAGCGCCTCAAGGCCCTGAAGAAGGTGGTCAATGCCGAGGC
>JAWWBV010000705.1:0-1616 GCA_033720795.1 Halomonas sp.
GATCGGCTGTTCACCGTCGCGGACCGCCGTGGCCTCGATGATCGCCACCAGGGTGCGGGCCTTGTCGAGGGAGTCGATGTAGGGCTTGGTGTGCATGCGGATCTCGACGCTCTCGAACTGGGCCAGCAGGCTGCGGCCGAGACTCTCGGCGGTGATGCCTGTCCCGTCGGAGATGAAGAAGGCAGTGCGCGTCATGGCGGGTCGCTGTCGTCCGGTCGGGTGGGTCGTCCATTGTCGGCGCTGGTCGGCCCCTCGGCAAGGGCCTGGCGGCGGCCTTCCGCGGCCCGCCACTACAGGAAACCGGTCTCAGGCCCCGCTGTTGTAAAAAACCTCCAGTGACTTCGATGTTAGACCAATGGCGAATATGGCGGGCCGCTGGTAGAGTCGCCAACATTCCCATCATGCCCCTGACCCGCGAGTGAGTATCGCGAGCGAGGCTCACCGGCGTGATGCACTCGTCGACGATTTTTCTGGGAGGTCTCATGGACGATTACATTCAGTGGTTCGATCAGCTGGGCATGGCGGACGTCGAGCGGGTCGGCGGCAAGAACGCCTCCCTCGGCGAGATGATCTCCAACCTGGCCGATGCCGGCGTCACGGTGCCCGGCGGCTTTGCCACCACGGCCCACGCCTATCGGGAGTTCCTCTCCCACGAGGGGCTCAACGATCGCATCAACCAGGCGCTGGCGACCCTGGACGTCGACGACGTCAATGAGCTTGCCCGGGTCGGGGCCCAGATCCGCCAGTGGGTGATCGATACGCCGCTGCCGCCGACCTTCGAGCAGTACCTGCGCGAGAGCTACGACAAGCTCCTGGCCATGCACCCCAACCTCAAGGTGGCGGTGCGCAGCTCGGCGACCGCCGAGGACCTGCCGGACGCCTCCTTCGCCGGCCAGCAGGAGACCTTCCTCAACATCGAGGGCTTCGACAACATCAAGCGCGCCGTGCACGAGGTGTTCGCTTCGCTCTTCAACGACCGGGCCATCTCCTACCGCGTGCACCGCGGCTACGCCCACGAGAACGTGGCGCTGTCGGCGGGCATCCAGAAGATGGTGCGCTCCGAGACCGGCGCCTCGGGCGTGATGTTCACCCTCGACACCGAGTCCGGCTACCGCGACGCGGTCTTCGTCACCGCCTCCTGGGGCCTGGGCGAGACGGTGGTGCAGGGCGCCGTGAATCCCGACGAGTTCTACGTCCACAAGCCGACCCTGGCGGCCGGGCGTCCGGCGGTGCTGCGTCGCAACCTCGGCTCCAAGCTGATCAAGATGATCTACACCGACGACACCAGCGCCGGCAAGTCGGTCGAGACCGTCGACGTGCCGCTGGCCGACCGCGGTCGCTTCTGCATCAATGACGAGCAGATCATGGACCTCGCCCGCCAGGCGGTGACCATCGAGCAGCACTACCAGCGTCCCATGGACATCGAGTGGGCGCTGGACGGCGACGACGGCAGACTCTACATCGTCCAGGCGCGCCCCGAGACCGTGGTCTCCCAGCAGGAGGGCGGCAAGCTCGAGCGCTTCCAGCTCAAGGAGAAGGGCCGCACCCTGGTCTCCGGGCGGGCGATCGGCCAGCGCATCGGCAGCGGCGCGGTGAAGGTGGTCTTCTCCCCGGAC
>JAWWBV010000706.1:0-1605 GCA_033720795.1 Halomonas sp.
GAGTGCAGCAGGCGCAGGGCCATGCCGTCGGCGGCGGCCCGGCAGTCGGCGAAGTCGTCCTGGGCGGGGTCGACGCGCAGGTGCGGCGCCAGGGTCGGCAGGCGCGCCTCGCCCCGGTAGAGTCGCCGGCCGCGGTAGTGCAGGTCGGCCTGGCCGGTCAGGGCGCGCAGGCTGGCCGCGCACAGCTCCTCGATCCGCTGCTGGCGGCGCGCCTGCTGCTGGGCGCTCAGGGTCATGAGGCGGTCGCCTCCCGCATCCACGACTCGTCGAGCTCCTCGCCGAAGCAGCGCTGGTAGTACTCGGCGACCAGGGGGCGCTCGGCCTCGTCGCACTTGTTGAGGAAGGAGAGCCGGAAGGCCAGCGCCGGGTTGCGGAAGATCTCGCAGTTCTCGGCCCAGGTGATCACCGTGCGCGGTGACATCAGGGTGGAGAGGTCGCCGGCGGCGAAGCCCTGGCGCGTCAGGTTGGCCACCGCCACCATCGAGGCGATCAGCTCGCGGCCCTTCTCGGTGTCCTTGGTGGGCACTCGGCCGAGCACGATGGCCGCCTCCTCCTCACGGGGCAGGTAGTCGAGCTTGGCGACGATGTTCCAGCGATCCATCTGAGCGTGGTTGAGCACCTGGGTGCCCTGGTAGAGCCCGCTGAGATTGCCGAGCCCCACGGTGTTGGCGGTGGCGAACAGCCGGAAGTAGGGGTGGGGGTGGATGACCCGGTTCTGGTCGAGCAGGGTGAAGTGGCCGTCGCGTTCGAGGATGCGCTGGATGACGAACATCACGTCCGGGCGTCCGGCGTCGTACTCGTCGAAGATCAGCGCCACCGGCCGCTGCAGGGACCAGGGCACGATGCCCTCCTGGAACTCGGTGACCTGGACGCCGTCGCGGATCACGATGGCGTCCTTGCCCACCAGGTCGAGGCGGCTGATATGGCCGTCCAGGTTGACCCGCATGCAGGGCCAGTTGAGTCGCGCCGCCACCTGCTCGATATGGGTCGACTTGCCGGTGCCGTGCAGCCCCTGGACCATCACCCGGCGGTTGCGGGTGAAACCGGCGAGGATCGCCAGGGTCACGTCGGGGTTGAAGCGATAGGCCTCGTCGATCTCGGGCACGTACTCGTCGCGCCAGCTGAAGGCGGGGACCTCGAGGTCGCTGTCGATGCCGAAGAGTTCGCGAACCGACACCAGGATGTCGGGCTGGGCATTCATGGGTTCTGTCATCACCATCTCCTCGGCCCGGGGGACCGTTGACCTTGGGCGTCCCTGGTCGATACTGCTAGGCAGGGGACGTCGCTGCCGGAGTGTGTAGTGAGCATAGACCAGTTTCGTAAAAAGAATCAAATCGTATCGTTTTATGGAATTTTACTTGACGAGGGTAGAGGGACTGCCTAGAGTCAGTCCGTATTCCGGAAGCCGGAATAAATCATCTCATATAAAACAACCCGGATGACGGGCTCGGAGGACATCCCATGAGCACCCAAGACACCACAGACACCCGCCAGGTCGTGAAAGGCAAGCAGACGATGACGCCCTCGGAGGCCTTCGTGGAGACCCTGGTCGCCAACGGGGTGACCGACATGTTCGGCATCATGGGCTCGGCCTTCATGGATGCC
>JAWWBV010000707.1:0-1605 GCA_033720795.1 Halomonas sp.
CCGACCCCGAGGTCGTGGCCCGCCTGGGGCGCGCCTTCCTCGACGGCCTGCACGAGGCGGGCATGGTCGGCGTCGGCAAGCACTTTCCCGGCCACGGCGGCGTCGCGGCCGACTCCCACCATGAGCTGCCGGTGGATGCGCGTCCGCTGGAGGTGCTGCACGCGCATGACCTGGTGCCCTTCGCCCGGCTGGCGTCGCGCCTCGATGCGGTGATGCCGGCCCATGTCGTCTACTCCGCGTTCGATCATCGCCCGGCCGGCTTCTCGCCGGCCTGGCTGGGGATGCTGCGCGAGAGCCTGGGGTTCAAGGGCGCGATCTTCTCCGACGACCTGAGCATGACCGGCGCGGCCTTCGCCGGCACGCCGGGTGAGCGGGCCCGAGCGGCGCTCGCCGCCGGCTGTGACATGCTGCTGGTCTGCAATGACCGCGCCGCGGCGCTGGAGGTCCTCGATGCCTGTCAAGGCCACCAGGCGCGCCGCCTCTCCCGGCTGCGCTATGCCCGCGCTCGCCCCGACCTGCAGGCGCTGGGCGCGCTGTCGCGCTGGCGTCGCGTCCACGCTCACCTGGAAGCCCTGGCGGCCAGCTGACGCCTGCCCGCCGCTCTACACCGATTCCACTTGCCGATGACGAGTCGCTAACCGATGCCCACCCTCGATACCTTCCACCCGTCGCTGGACGACATGCGCGAGCTCATGGACAACGCCGACTGCCTGATCTCGCAGTCTGAGGTCGAGCGCGCCCTGGATCGCATGGCCGACGAGATCACCCGTGACCTCGGTGACACGCTGCCGGTCTTCTACTGCGTGATGAACGGCGGGCTGATCACCACCGGCCACCTGCTTACCCGCCTGGGCTTTCCGGTCGAGGTCGACTATCTCCATGCCACCCGCTATCGCGGCGGCATCCGTGGCGGCGAGCTGTTCTGGCGCGTCTCGCCGGAAGTGCCCATGGCCGGGCGCCACGTGGTGATCGTCGACGACATCCTCGATGAGGGGGCGACCCTCGCCGCCATCCTCGACTACTGCCGCGAGGCCGGGGCGGCGAGCATCTCCACCGCGGTGCTGGTCGACAAGCAGCACGAGCGCAAGGCGGTGCCGGGGCTCAAGGCGGACTACTGCAGCCTGGAGGTCGCCGACCGCTACGTCTTCGGCTTCGGCATGGACTACAAGGGCTATTGGCGCAACGCTCCGGGCATCTACGCGCCCAAGGGGCTGTGACCCGGCTTCGCCGGGAGCTGCAAGCGCCAAGGCGCAAGCTACAAGAAACCCCGCGAGACCTCGGGTCCGCGGGGTTTCTCTTTCTACTTGCTATCTTCTAATCTTGCCTTGGCCGCTTGGCCGCTTGGCCGCTTGGCCGCTTGGCCGCTTGGCCGCTTGGCCGCTTGGCCGCTTGGCCGCTTGGCCGCTTGGCCGCTTGGCCGCTTGGCCGCTTGGCCGCCTACGCCAGCCCCAGCTCGTGGGTGGCTTCCTCGCGCATCTTGAACTTCTGGATCTTGCCGGTGACGGTCATCGGGAAGGCGTCGACGAACTTCACGTAGCGCGGCACCTTGTAGTGGGCGATCTGGCCCTTGCAGAAGGCCTTGAGGCCCTCCTCGTCGAGGCTCTC
>JAWWBV010000708.1:0-1604 GCA_033720795.1 Halomonas sp.
ATCAGGCACATGGCATTGTCGAGTCGTCCGGCCTGCAGGAGTTCCCAGGCACGAAGGAACGGTAGCACATGCACGCGGATATCCTCGTGCTCCTCGTCCAGCCCGTGCACCCCGCCGAGGCCGCGGCTGTCGACCAGGCCGCAGAACAGGGTGACGCGCTCGTCGCAGGCGCCGGGGCTCGGGTAGTAGGCGTGCAGCTCGATCAGCTCACCCACCTCGCAGCCGGCCTCCTCCATGGCCTCGCGGCGGGCTACCTCGGCGGGGCTCTCGCCCCGCTCGACCAGCCCGGCCACCACCTCGAGCTTCCAGGGGGAGGCGGGGTCGTCGAGGGCCCCGGCGCGGAACTGCTCGACCAGCACCACGGCGTCACGCTCCACGTCGTAGAGCAGCACACCCACCGCGTCGTGGCGATGGTGCACCTCGCGCACCATGGAAGCGCTCCAGCCGCCCTCGAAGAGACGGTGGCGAAGGTGCAGCGCCTCCAGGCGGAAGAAGCCGTCGTGCAGGCAGCGCCGTTCCTCCAGCTCCACGTCGGCCGCCGTGAAGGGCGGCTCGCGGGTGAGGTCCTGATCGTCCGCGGGCGGGCGCGTGTCGCTCATGCCGGTCTCCCGATCGCACAAAGGCCCCATTATCGGGACCGCGGACGAGAATGCCAACCATCCGGCCACGCCGCTCGCCCTCAGAGGCGAGCGAGCAGTGCCCTGGCATCATCGCGCAGCGCCTCGTCGGAGCGCGAGCGAGTCGCACGGGCCTCGAGCGCGGCCATGCGGCGCGCCTGGGGCATCGCGGTGGTGATCCGCTCCCAGCGCTGGCGCAGGTCGGCCACGCCCGCTTCCCAGCCCTGGGGCTCGGCCTGGGCCAGCGGGGCGGCACTCCACCCCAGGCCGATGACGGTGACGAGAAGGGTGGCGAATCGCGGACGACGGACCATGGCGGGACTCCGGGTCGGGTTGTTATCGTGAGCGCACCATCCGCAATGTAACGAACGTTCGAATGAACTGCCAGGCCAGCGTGGGCACCGTGGCGTGCGCCGTGGCGATGGCGTATCTTGCCCCTCTCGACAGCAGGAGGAGGCGAGCGATGAAGGGCCGCAACATGACGCGCTGGCGCGATCCCGCCAAGGACCCGCGTCAGGAACCCAAGAGCAACCTGATCACCGCCGAGGGGGCCGAGCGACTGCGCGGCATCCTCGACCACCTCTCGCGGGTCAAGCGCCCCGCCCTCTCCACCAAGGTGGGCGAGGCGGCGGCGCTGGGCGACCGCAGCGAGAACGCCGACTACACCTACAACAAGAAGGAGCTCAACCGGGTCATCGCGCGCATCCGCTACCTCACCAAGCGCCTCGACGAGCTCACGGTGGTGGACCGGCTCCCCGCGGATACCGGCAAGGTCTTCTTCGGCGCCTTCGTCACCCTGGAGGACGAGGAAGGCGAGGAACTCGCCATCCGCATCGTCGGCCACGACGAGACCGACACCACCAAGCGCTGGATCAGCGTGGATGCCCCCCTGGCGAAGGCGCTGCTGGGCAAGGGGCTCGACGACGAGGCCACGGTGGCCGCGCCGGGCGGCGAGACCACCTACCTGATCACCGACATCGCCTATCG
>JAWWBV010000709.1:0-1598 GCA_033720795.1 Halomonas sp.
GCTGGCCGCGGGTGACGAGAGCCCCTTGCTGAGCTTTCGCGAGGCCGATTGCGTGCAGTGCGGGCTCTGCGCCGAGGCCTGCCCCGAGGACGCGATCACCCTGATTCCCGGCTTCCTGGCCGACGCCGTGCGCGGCGAGCGACAGGTTCGTCACGAGGAGCCGGCCTTCCCGTGCATCCGCTGCGGCAAGCCCTTCGCCACCGTCAGCACCGTCGAGACCCTCAAGGCCAAGCTAGCCGACCACCCCTACTTCGCCGGCGACGCCCTGGCCCGCCTGGAGATGTGCGAGGACTGCCGTGTCAAGGATGTCTGGCAGGAGATGGCCCGCAACCCCGAATCGCAGCTGAAGGTGTGACCGCATGAACGAGCTGAACGAGAGTGATGCGCTGCGGGCCGATGTCTACCGGCTGCTGGCCAGGCTGTTGCGCGAGGCCCCCGATGCCGCCCTGCTCGACTGGCTGGCCGGGCTCGAGGTCGAGGCCGACGGCACCCTGCTCGCCGAGCGTTGGACGGCGCTGATCGAGGCCGCACGCGAGACCACCGCGGAGGCCCAGGCCCGTGCCCATTTCCGCCACCTGGTCGGGGTGGTCCAGGGCGACGTCACGCCCTATGCCTCCTGGTACCGCAACGGCGAGCTGATGGACGCGGCCCTGGTCGCACTGCGCCGGGACCTCAAGGCGCTGGGCTTCCAGCGGGCCGAGCAGTGCCGAGACCCCGAGGACCACCTCGCCGCGCTGGCGGAGGTGATGGCGATGCTGATCGAGGTGCGCTCCCCGGACGAGGCGCGCTTCTTCATGGCCCACCTCGCCCCCTGGGCCGCGGACTGCCTGGCCGACCTCGGTCGGGTCGACACCCCCTTCCAGGCGTGCCTGGGCCGGCTCGGCCAGGCCTTCATCGAGCAGGAGGCCCGGCGCCTCGAGGCCGAGGCACAGCAGCACCCGGTGCGGATCGTCGAACCCTGACGCCCCGCGACAACCGTGACAGCCCCATAACGACAGAGCCCGTCAGGGCCAGCGAGAGACAGGAGAGCTACCCATGCCCAGCACACGCAACCCGCAGCGCCGCCGCTTCCTCAAGACCCTCGGCGTCGGCACCGCGGCCGCCGGCGCGGCGGCCGCGGTCGGCCACGTCACCCTCGCCCAGGCCGATACCAAGGCCGAGGCCCCGCAGGCCGAGCCTTCTCGTGAGTACCGGGAAACGCCCCATATTCGAGCCTTCTACGCCACCCTGCGCGATTGACGGCCCCGACCCAGGAGAGCGATGCCATGCGTTTGACACCTAAAACCGATACGCCGAGGGCCGGTGGGCTGGGCATTTCCCGTCGCCAGTTCCTCAAGCGCAGCGGGGCCACCACCGGAGGGCTCGCCGCCGCCGGCTTCATGGGCGCGCCGATGATGCAGCGCGCCGAGGCCGCCGGGAAGACCGCCTGGTCCGATGCCCCGGTGGAGACGAAACGCACCGTCTGCTCCCACTGCTCGGTGGGCTGCGGCGTCTATGCCGAGGTGCAGGAGGGCGTCTGGACCAAGCAGGAACCGGCCTTCGACCACCCCATCAACCGCGGCGCCCACTGTGCCAAGGGCGCCTCGCTGCGCCAGCAC
>JAWWBV010000710.1:0-1597 GCA_033720795.1 Halomonas sp.
CGCGCGATCCAGGAAGCCCCGCGCCACCGCGGCCCGGCGCGCCGCCGGCAGCCGGTCGTAGAAGCCCGCCGCCAGCGGGCAGGCCTCGCCGTGGCAGGCCCGGCCGGGGTACTCGCAGGCCTTCTCCCGGGCGGTGAGCTCCAGCACTCGCAGCGCCCGGGGGGTGGCGTCCGGGCTTCCGGCGTCCGAGAGATCGGCGTCCGGGCTTCCGGCGTCCGGGCTTCCGGCGTCCGGGCTTCCGGCGTCCGAGACATCGACCTCCGAGCCATCGCCGTCGGCGCCCAGCGCGGCCAGGGCGTCCAGCGCCACCCGGCGCCCCGGGGTCTTCATGGTCAGGAAGGCCAGGCGGTCGAGCCCTTTGCGCGGCATCGCCTTGAGCAGCGGGAAGAGGGTGCCCAGCGTCTTGCCGATGCCGGTGGGCGCCTGGGCGAGCAGGCAGCGCCCGGTGCTCGCGGCCTTGAAGGCGCTCTCCGCCAGGTCGCGCTGGCCGGGGCGAAAGTCCGGGTGGGGAAAGGCGAGCGCGTCCAGGGCCGCGTCGCGGCGGGCGCGGTGCGCCGCCTCCTGCTCGGCCCAGGCGAGGAAGCGCCGGCACTGGGTGGCGAAGAAGGCCTCGAGTTCCGCGGCGCTCGCCTCCCGGGTCAGCACGGTCTCGCGGCCGCTGGCGACGTCCAGGTAGACCAGCGCCAGGGTCAGCGAGGCGAAGCCACGCTCGGCACAGAGCAGCGCGCCGTAGACCGAGACCTGGGCCCAGTGCAGGGCGCGCTGGTTGTCGGCCATGCGATCGAGCCGCCCGCGGTGGGTCTTGACCTCCTCCAGGCGGTTGGCCGCGGGATCGAAGCCGTCGGCGCGCCCGCTCACCGTCAGCCCCTCGCAGGTGCCGGCGAGCGGCAGCTCGGCCTCGTAGCCCGGGTCGCGTCGCCCCGCGACCCGGGCGTGGCCGGCGATGCCCTCCCGGGCGCTGGGGGCCGGCGTGAAGCGGTGATCGAGATCGCCCTCCCGGGCGGTGAAGTCGCACAGCGCGCGCACCGCCACCCGCCGGGGCGCGGCCTCAGCCATCCTCGAGCGCCTCCGCCGCCGGCTGCCAGGCGACGTGGCAGACCACCGCGGGCATCCCCCGGGCGTGGAAGAAGGCGAGCCAGCGCCGCTGGTTATCCTGCAGCCGGTCGCCCGGCCCCTTCACCTCGATCAGCCGATAGCGCGGCTCGCCCTCGGGGGCCCCGGGGCGAAACTGGATCAGGTCCGGCAGGCCCGCCCGGTTGGCCTTCGGATCCTCGAGCAGGCGCTCGAAGCAGGCGCGCAGATCGGCCGCCGGCAGGCAGGCCAGGGCCCGCTCGAGCAGCGCCTCGTCGAGCAGTCCCCAGTGCACGAAGGGCGAGGCCAGCCCCTGCTTCTCGCGCCAGGTGGCCCGTATCGCCTCGCGGTGGCGGCCGTCGTCGAGGCGGGCCAGGCAGGCGTCGAAGCGGTCGCGGCGGCGGCGGACGAAGTCCTCCCGGTAGAGATCCGCCGGGCCCTGGTGGAAGGGGTGGAAGAAGGCGCCGGGCAGCGGCGCGAAGATCGCCTCCCAGCAGAGCAGGCCGAAGAGCCCGGTGAGCAGGGC
>JAWWBV010000711.1:0-1592 GCA_033720795.1 Halomonas sp.
GCACCAACGCGCTCTTGATTTGGCGACGATGCCATCATGGACGAGCTGCAGGAGTAAGGCAGGGCACCAACGCGCTCTTGATCTGGCGACGATGCCATCATGGACGAGCTGCAGGAGTAAGGCAGGGCACCAGCGCGCTCTTGATCTGGCGACTTCGGCGACGATGCCATCACGGATGAGCGGCACGCTATTGAGAGATCGAGGAGAATGATGAGCTTTTTCGGCGACAAGCCCCGGGGTGCCGTACCATCGCCAGGGCGCTGTGAACCCATCCATGGGCGCTACTTTTGCCATCCATGGGCAAAAGACCCTCGCTTCGCCTTGCCCCCGACGCTCGCCCTAACAGGTATGGCGCACCGATCTCGTGCCGCGGGCGCGTCATGCTGATCCTCGGTATCGATCCCGGCTCGCGGATCACCGGCTACGGGGTGCTGGACGTCACCACCCCCACGCCGCGCTACGTGGCCAGCGGCTGCATCCGCATCCAGGCCGACGACCTGGCCCAACGGCTGGCCCAGGTCTACGCCGGGGTCAGCGAGCTGATCGCCGTGCACGCCCCGGGCGAGTTCGCCATCGAGCAGGTGTTCATGTCGAAGAACGCCGACTCCGCGCTGAAACTCGGCCAGGCCCGCGGCGCGGCGATCGTCTGCGCCGCCAACCACGGCCTGCCGGTCAGCGAGTATGGCCCGCGGCAGATCAAGCAGGCCGTCACCGGCGGGGGCGGTGCCGACAAGGCCCAGGTGCAGCACATGGTGACGGCGATCCTCGGACTCTCGGCGACGCCCCAGGCCGACGCCGCCGACGCCCTGGCCATCGCGCTGACCCATGCCCATGCGCGGCTGGGACTGCTCAACCAGGGCAGCTTCGGCGGCCATCGCGGCCGTCGCAAGAGCGGCAGCTGGCGGGATTTTCGCCCCTGAGCCTGTCGCCATGAGGCGACGCTCAGGCATTCTCGAACGCTGTTCTCGCGGGCTGGCAAGCCGCCCGGGCGAACAGTATAGTGGCCCGGTGGCGCCCCCCCGGGCCGCCAAGGACTCCAACCCAAGGGACAGCACATTTCCATGATCGGACGCCTGCGAGGCACCCTGCTCGAGAAACAGCCACCCTGGATGGTGGTGGACGTGGCCGGCGTCGGCTACGAACTGGAAGCCTCCATGACCACCCTGGTGGCCATGCCCGGCACCGGTGAGTCGGTATCGCTCTATACCCACCTGACCATCCGCGATGACGCCCACCTGCTCTATGGCTTCGCCCGCGAGCAGGAGCGAGCGCTGTTCCGCGCCCTGATCAAGGTCAACGGCATCGGTCCGAAGCTGGCCCTCGGCATCCTCTCCGGCATGGATGAGGAGGCGTTCATCCGCTGCGTGATGGACGATGATGCCAAGGCGCTGACGCGTCTGCCGGGTGTCGGCAAGAAGACCGCCGAGCGGCTGATCATCGAGATGCGCGACCGCTTTCCCCACGGGCAGCAGCCCGGCGAGCTGGCCGTGGGCCTGGAGGGCACCCCGAGCACCGTGCCGGCCGCCGCGGCGGATCCCGTCGCCGACGCGGAGGCGGCGCTGGTCAGCCTGGGCTACAAGCCCGCCGAGGCC
>JAWWBV010000712.1:0-1585 GCA_033720795.1 Halomonas sp.
GAGCTCGATCAGGACATCACCGACGGCGACGCTGTCGCCCTCGCCGACCTTGACGGCGGACACGGTGCCGGCACTCGCCGCGCGCACCTCGGTCTCCATCTTCATGGCCTCGAGGATGATCACCACGTCGCCCTCGGCGACGCTGTCCCCCTCGCGCACGTTGACCTTGAAGATGTTGCCGGCCAGCGGCGCGGTGATCGCCTCGCCCGAGGGTGCCGCCGGGGCCGGGGCGCTCGCCGCCGGCTGGGCGCCGCCCTGCTCGGCGATCTGGCCGATCTCGCCGCCCTCGGCGACCTCGACCACGTACTGCTTGCCGTTGACGGTGACGGTGTAGGTCTCGGGGCCGGCCGGCGCCGACGCCTCGGCCACGCCCTTCTGGGCGACGGCGGGCGGCTTGGCGGCCTGGGCCTCGGCCTGGGGCGCCGGCTCGAAGGCATCGGGGTTGTCGCGGTTCTGCAGGAACTTCAGGCCGATCTGCGGATAGAGCGCGTAGGTCAGGACGTCATCGATCTCGCGCTCGCCCTCGGCGAGGCGAATGCCGTTGGCCTTGGCCTTCTCCTTGAGCTCGGCGGTGAGGGTCTCCATCTCGGGCTCGAGGCGGTCGGCGGGACGGCAGGTGATCGGCTCACCGCCCTCCAGCACCCGCGCCTGCAGCTCCTCGTTGAAGGGGGCCGGGGCGGCGCCGTACTCGCCCTTGAGGACCGCCTGGACCTCCTTGGAGATGGACTTGTAGCGTTCGCCCATCATCACGTTCATCACCGCCTGGGTGCCGACGATCTGCGAGGTCGGGGTGACCAACGGGATGAAGCCGAGGTCGGCGCGGACCCGAGGGATCTCGGCGAGCACCTCGTCGAGCCGGTCGGCGGCCCCCTGCTCCTTGAGCTGGCCTTCCATGTTGGTGAGCATGCCGCCCGGCACCTGGGCGACCAGGATCCGCGAGTCGATGCCCTTGAGCGAGCCCTCGAAGGCGGCGTACTTCTTGCGCACCTCGCGGAAGTAGGCGGCGATCTCCTCGAGCAGCTCGAGGTCCAGGCCGGTATCGCGCTCGGTGCCCTGGAGCATGGCGACGACCGACTCGGTGGGGCTGTGGCCGTAGGTCATCGACATGGAGGAGATCGCCGTGTCGACGTTGTCGATGCCCGCCTCGGCGGCCTTGAGGGCCGTGACGGTAGAGAGGCCGGTGGTGGCGTGGCACTGCATGTGGATCGGGATGTCCACGACCTTCTTGAGCCTGCTGACCAGCTCATAGGCATCGTAGGGCTTGAGCAGGCCGGCCATGTCCTTGATCGCCAGGGAGTCGGCGCCCATGTCGGCGATGGTCTTGCCGAGCTCGACCCAGCCGTCCAGGGTGTGCACCGGGCTCACCGTATAGGAGAGGGTGCCCTGGGCGTGGCCCTCGTTGGCACGCACCGCCTTGATGGCCCGCTCGAGGTTGCGCGGATCGTTCATGGCATCGAAGACGCGGAAGACGTCGACGCCGTTGGTCCTGGCGCGTTCGACGAACTTGTCGACGAGATCATCGCCATAGTGGCGGTAGCCGAGCAGGTTCTGGCCGCGCAGCAGCATTTGCTGGGGGGTGTTGGGC
>JAWWBV010000713.1:0-1585 GCA_033720795.1 Halomonas sp.
CTGGCGCTGGAAGGACTGGATCGACCGGCGCTTCATGGCCCGCTTCAACGACCTGCCGCCCATGACCCAGGACGCCATGAAGGCCCCGGCCCGGAGCCGGGTGGCGCTGGACGAGGACGAGAGCGCCCAGGCGATCTCGGCACTCGCCATGCGCTGCGGCGGCTGCGGGGCCAAGGTGGGGGCCACCACCCTCTCCCGGGCGCTCTCGACGCTCGCGCCGGTCGCGCGCGAGGAGGTGCTGGTCGGCCTGCACGCCCCGGACGACGCCGCCGTGGTGCGGGTGCCGCCCGGCAAGGACATGGTGCACACCGTGGACTTCTTCCGCGCCTTCATCGACGACCCCTACGTGTTCGGCAAGATCGCCGCCAACCATGCGCTCGGCGACATCTTCGCCATGGGCGCCGAGGCGCAGACCGCCACCGCCGTGGCCACGGTGCCCCAGGGGCTCGAGGCCAAGGTCGAGGACACCGTCTTCCAGATGATGAGCGGCGCGGTGGAGGTGCTCAACGCCGCCGACTGCGCCCTGGTGGGCGGGCACACCGGCGAGGGCAGCGAGCTGGCCCTGGGCTTCGCCGTCAACGGCCTGATCGACAGCGGCAGCACGACCCTGATGACCAAGGGCGGCCTGCGCCCCGGCCAGGTGCTGATCCTCACCAAGCCCATCGGCACCGGCACGCTGTTCGCCGCCCACGCGCGGCTCGCCGCCCGGGGGCGCTGGATCGATGCGGCGCTCGCCAGCATGGTCCAGTCCAACCGCGCGGGGGCGGCTTGCCTGCACGAGCACGGCGCCAGCGCCTGCACCGATCTCACCGGCTTCGGCCTGCTCGGCCATCTGGTGGAGATGACGCGCCCCTCGGGGGTGGATGCCGAGCTCGACCTGGCCGCCCTGCCGCTGCTCACAGGCGCCGAGGAGACCGTCGCCGCCGGCATCCTGAGCTCCCTGCAGCCCGCCAACGTGCGCCTGCGCCGGGCCATCCTCGACCAGCCGGCCTGGGTCGAGCATCCGCGCTATCCGCTGCTCTTCGATCCCCAGACCGCCGGGGGCCTGCTCGCCGGGGTACCCGCCGAACGCGCCGAGGCCTGCCTCGCGGCCCTGCACGCCCTGGGCTACGGGCGGGCCGCGATCATCGGCCGCGTCGAGGCCGCCGGCGAGGCGCTGGAGCCCATTCGCCTCAAGGGATGAGGACGATGCTCAGCTGCTGGCACCGGCGCCAGGCCCCGGCGCCTCCTCACCATGCAGAAAAGGTCAGGCGTCCAGCCCGCAGGCGGTGATCACCCTGGCCAGCCCCTCGCGCTCGGCCTCGGGGGTGAACCACGCCGCCCGGGCCGTCACCTGGCGGCGCAGCGCCTCGACGAAGGCCGGCTCCGCCTCGGCGCGAATCAGCAGGTCGCCAAGCGCCGCGGTGCCGGCGACGGGGAAGTAGCCGGCATAGTCGTCGCCCAGCAGGCCGCGGTTGCCCGGGATGTCGGAGGCCAGCACCGGCAGGCCCGCCACGCAGGCCTCGCTGACCACGTTGGCCCCGCCCTCCATGCGCGAGCTGATCACCATCAGCCGGGCGCGCGCCATCCACTGGCGCACCCGCCA
>JAWWBV010000714.1:0-1578 GCA_033720795.1 Halomonas sp.
ACGCGATTCTGGATGCCCGCCTCGATCTCCGGGTCCACTTCGTCGGCGTCGGCCTCATAGATGCCGCAGCGCTTGAGGGCGGCGCGATGGCTGACGAGCTTGCCGAGGTAGGAGAACACCACGCGCTGGCTGACCGGCTCTCGCGAGTCCGCGCCCGAGACGCCCGGCAGCAGCCCGGAGAGGCGCGACAACTCGTTCTGGGAGAGAGGATCAGGTGGACCAGCTCGTTCTTCATGAACGGCTCGTCACCGGAGACAGAGATCCGATGGCTCGGGCCGAGCACCATGCCCTTGAGCGTGTAGATGAAGCCATCGCTCCTTGAACAGGGGGTTTTACCCGACATCGACCGTAACGGAGCCGCATCGGTATGCGCATACTCGCCGCACAGATTCACATCCCTGCCATCGACACCCGAGAGCAGCAGCGTGCCCATGTCGAGTCGGTCATCGCCCGGCTCGGCGATCGGCTACGAGCGCAGCCGGTCGACCTGATCGTCCTGCCGGAACTGGCGACGATGGAGTACTCGCAGGAGAACTTCCAGCGGATCGACGAGTTCGCCGAGCCCCTGGAGGGCGAGTTCTACGCCCGCTTTGCCGCCTTCTGCCGCGAGCACCGGGTGGCGGTCTGCTATGGCACGCCCCGCCGGGAGGGCGGCCAGACCTACATCAGCCAGGTGGTGATCGACCGCCACGGCGACTACCTGACGCACTACGACAAGATGCACACGGCCGAGTATGGCGACTCCCACGAGTTCAAGTACTTCGCCCGTGGCGACCAGCTCTCCGTCTTCGAGATCGACGGCGTCAGGGCGGGCATCATCATCTGCTACGACATGCGTTTCCCCGAGCTCTCCCGCCGCCTCTGCCGGGAGCTGGACGTCGACGTCATCCTGCACCCCGTGGCCTTCTCGAAGGACCTCTCCTTCCACTCCTGGCAACAGTTCGTCACCACGCGGGCCCTGGAGAACCAGGTCTACTTCCTGAGCGTCAATCGCAGCGGGCCGAGCTTCGGCCAGTCGATACTCTGCCCGCCCTGGATCGACGACACGGTGCCTCCCACGGTGCTGGGAGACGAGGAGGCCTTCCAGGTCGTCACCATCGACCGCGAGGTCATCGACGACGTGCGCTCACGACTGCCCTTCCGCAAGGACGTGCTGGCCGACTACGACAGCCTCGCCGTGCGCGGCGCCTAGTCCGCTCGCCTCCTGATGGGCTTCTTCGATAACAGGGGAAGTAGCTCCTGGGAGTTATTTTGATCTTTCCGCGAGGGAAGAGCGGTGACGACCCTGCCCGCTGTCCGGCTCGTGCCCCGGTCACGAAAAAGGCGAAAGGTGTGCGACCCCGACGCGGTCTTGTCATGCCTGGTGCGGCGTCCGTCAGCGCACGATGCCCGCTCGCCGGAGCCGGGCGATGTCCTCCGGCGTCAGCCCCATCTCGGCGAGGATGGTGTCGCTGTCCTGGCCAAGCCGGGGCGGCGCGACCTCGCTGGTGAGCGCCTCGCCATCGAAGCGCAGCGGGTTCGCCACCTGGGGCACATCCCGGCCGTCCTGATCGATCGTCCGCCGCAGGCCGCGATGGC
>JAWWBV010000715.1:0-1577 GCA_033720795.1 Halomonas sp.
GAGACCCACGTCATGGAGCACGGCCTCTACGTGCTCGAGGGCAAGGCGGTCTACCACCTCAACCAGCAGTGGGTCGAGGTCGAGGCCGGCGACTACATGTGGCTGCGCGCCTTCTGCCCGCAGGCCTGCTATGCGGGCGGCCCGGGGCCCTTCCGCTACCTGCTCTACAAGGACGTCAACCGCCACATGGCGCTGCCCTACAGCCAGCGTCGCTGAGGCAAGCCAAGGCCGCACGACACGCCGACACCCGCCTCTCGGCGGGTGTCGGCGTCTGGGGCGTCTGGGAAAGGGGAAGCGTCAGGCGCGATTGATGTCGGTGATCGACTCGCCGGTGTGCTGGACGTGGTCGGCCAGCAGGCGGCTCGCCCGCTCGCCGTCGCGGGCCTTCAGGGCCTCGAGGATGGCGCGGTGCTCGTCGGTGGACTCCTGCCAGCGGCCGAGGCGGTCCAGCGCCAGGTAGCGGGCGCGCTCCAGGCGACCGAGCAGCCGCCGATGGGTCTCCTCCAGCACCGGGTTCTTGGCACCGGCCACCAGCAGGGCATGGATCCGCTGGTTGAGCGCGAAGTAGCCGTCGCGGTCGCCCTTCTCGTGGAGCTTCTCCAGGCGCTCCTGCAGGGCCTCGAGCTGCTTGAGCTCGGTGTTGGTCATGCGCTCGGCGGCCAGCCCCACGGCCAGGCTCTCGATGCCGGCCTCGACCTCGAACAGGTGCTCGAGCTCGCGGGGGTCGATCAGCGTGACCACGGCGTTGCGGTTGCGCCGCGTGGCGATCAGGCCGTCGCCGGCCAGCATGCGCAGCGCCTCACGCAGCGGCGTGCGGGAGATGCCCAGCTGCTCGCAGAGCGCCGGTTCGGCGATGCGCTCGCCGGGGGCCAGCTCGCCGCGCACGATCATGCGCTGCAACACCGCGTAGGCCTCCTGGGCCAGCGAGGTGGTCTGGATGCGGCGTCGGCCGGGTGGCGAGTCGGCGATGTCGGATGCGGCATCGCTGTCCAGGGTCATGGGCAGGGCCTCCTTGGGTGGGCAGGAGCGGTGAGCAAGAAGCCCGTCGGGCGAATGGGCTCAGTATAGGGCGCGTCACGGCGGAGCGGGAAGGCCGCCAGGGGTTCCCCGGCGGCCCGCATTGCTCGTGCTCAGGCCCGGGTGGTGGCCAGCGGTTGGCGGCCGACCAGCCGTGACAGCGCCTCGCCCAGGCCCTGGCAGTCCTTGCTGGGTGGGGCGGCGAAGCTGCCGCCGCGGGGCGGGGTGGGGGCCAGGTCGACCATCGCCTGGGCCTGGTGCAGGGCGCAGGTCACCCCGTCCAGGGCCGGCACCGGCAGGCGATGCGCCACCGTGCGGGCGAGGCCCGCCAGCGGCGCGCCGGCCAGGATCAGCACGTCGGCGCCGTCATCGGCCACCGCCCGCTCGGCCAGCGCCACCAGGCGATCGCCCTGATCCTCCTGGACGCGGCCGATGTGCGAGAGCGGCTCGTCCAGGGCGCGGATGCTGGCCAGGCGGTCGGCGAAGCCGTAGCCGGCGATGGTCTCGCGGTACCAGGCCTGGATGCGCTGGGAGATGGCGATCACCGAGAAGCGGCTGCC
>JAWWBV010000716.1:0-1571 GCA_033720795.1 Halomonas sp.
CGTGATGACGCCCATGCGAGTGATTCGAGGTCTGCACAACCTGCGCGACGAGGATCGCGGCTGCGTGGCCACCATCGGCAACTTCGATGGCGTGCACCGCGGGCACCGGGCGATCCTCGAGCAGTGCCGCGAGCAGGCCGCTCGGCTCGGCCTGCCGGTCACCGTGGTGGTCTTCGAGCCCCAGCCGCGGGAGTTCTTCGCCGGCGACCAGGCGCCGCCCAGGCTGACCCGGCTGCGCGACAAGGTGGCGCTGCTCGGCGAGTGCGGGGTCGATCGCATCCTCTGCCTGCCCTTCAACGATGCCCTGCGCAGCCTCACCGCCGGCGAGTTCATCGACCGTGTGTTGATCGACGGGCTCGGCGTTCGCCACCTGGTGGTGGGGGACGACTTCCGCTTCGGCTGCGATCGTCGCGGCGACTTCCACCTGCTGACCGAGGTGGGGCAGGCGAAGGGGTTCGGCGTCGAACACACCCGCACCTTCACCATCGCCGACGAGCGGGTCTCCAGCACCCGGGTGCGCACCCTGCTGGCCAGCGGCAACTTCGCCGCCGCCGCGCGCCTGCTGGGCCGTCCCTATCGGCTGGGCGGTCGGGTGGTGCCGGACCGCCAGCTCGGCCGCACCATCGGCGTGCCCACCGCCAACCTGCCCCAGCCGACCCACTCGCTGGCCCTGCAGGGCGTCTATGCGGTGGTCACCGAGCTGCCCGATGGCCGGAGGCGCAACGGCGTGGCCAACATCGGCTGGCGGCCCACGGTGGGAAGCACTCGGCCGGTGCTCGAGGTGCACCTGTTCGACTTCGAGGGCGATCTCTACGGCCAGCGCCTGACGGTGCTGCCCTGCGCCAAGCTGCGCGGCGAGGTGAAGTTCGCGCACTTCGAGGCGCTGAAGGCGCAGATCCGCAGCGACCTGGCGCGGGCTCGGGACTATTTTTTACAGCACCCTACTGCCGGTGCCGACTGTCTACGGCACCCCGCTGCCGGTGCCCCCTTGGCGGCCGACGCGGCCTCGAACGGTCCGGCGGGCGACACGCACGACGATTCTCTTCCTCTGGCATCGGCGCCGCTGGCGCGCGAGGCCGTGATTTCCGATTCCTCGGCGGGTGAGCCCGCCGACCACGACGACGGCTGACCCCCAGGATATGAGCGACTACAAGCACACTCTGAACCTGCCAGAAACCGACTTCCCCATGCGCGGCATGCTGCCCAAGCGCGAGCCCGCCCGAGTGGAACAGTGGAAGGAGATGGATCTCTACCATCGCCTGCGCGAGGAGCGCCAGGGCAGGGAACTCTTCGTGCTCCACGACGGCCCTCCCTACGCCAACGGCAGCATTCACCTGGGGCATGCGCTCAACAAGATCCTCAAGGACATCATCGTCAAGTCGAAGAACCTGGCCGGCTTCGATGCCCCCTACGTGCCCGGCTGGGACTGCCACGGCCTGCCCATCGAGCACAAGGTCGAGACCACCCACGGCAAGCACCTCGAGCCCGAGCAGGCCCGCGCGCTGTGTCGCGAGTACGCCGCCGAGCAGATCGAGGACCAGCGCCAGGGCTTCATCCGGCTGGGCGTGATC
>JAWWBV010000717.1:0-1567 GCA_033720795.1 Halomonas sp.
CGCCAGTAGTCGCAGGCCGCGCGTCCGAAACCGAACG
This sequence comes from Halomonas sp., assembly GCA_033720795.1. Lineage (GTDB taxonomy): Bacteria > Pseudomonadota > Gammaproteobacteria > Pseudomonadales > Halomonadaceae > Halomonas. Next base: position 38 of record JAWWBV010000717.1, read on the forward strand.
GATCCATGAAGGGCAGCGCGTCGGCTGCCGGAGTCGGTATCAGGGGGGTCATTATCAGCTCCAGGGTTGCTCGGTGCTCACGCCACCCCCATTCGGGGTTCGAGGCACCGATGCATGAAAACGGGCTTTGCTGCAATGCAATATAGCGCATGAAGCCAGCCGCTGCGAGGGGCTTGTCGTTGAACAGGGCCACACCCCAGGCATGGCAGGCATGGGGGGAGCCCGTTTCCGATATGGCCGGTGGCGACGCTCGCCGGACGACGCCACACGCGCTCTGCGACAGCGCCGGTATCGATGGCCGGCGGCGATCGAGCGGTGCTAGCATGTCGCCAGACTTCAAGAGACCCACGGCACGGCGCCGGCGGACAGACCGACATGACCACACCCAAGCTGCTCAACCGCCTGACCTTTCGCCAGCTGCAGGTGTTCCGTGCCGTCTATGACCAGCACTCCTACTCCCGCGCGGCCGAGGCGCTGGGGCTGACCCAGCCCGCCGTGAGCGCCCAGATCCGCCAGCTCGAGCTGGCACTCGGCCAACCCCTGTTCAAGTACGCCGGCCGCACCCTGCACCTGCTGCCCGCCGCCGATGCGCTGGCCGCCTCGACTCGCTCGATCTTCGGGCAGGTCTCGCGATTGCAGATGACGCTCTCCGACATGGCCGGGACGCTCAATGGCGAGCTCAACCTCGCCGCGGTCTCCACCGCCCAGTACGTGGTGCCTCACCTGCTGGCCCGCTTTCGCGCCCACTACCCCGATATCGTGGTACGGCTGCGCGTCTGCAGCCGGCGCCAGGCGCTGGAGCGACTCGCCGAGCGGCGCGATGACCTGGTGATCATGGCGCGAGTCCCCGAGGGCGACGAGCTGACGTTCATGCCGATCCTCGAGAGCGAACTGGTGCCCGTGGTCTGGCCGGGCCACCCGCTGCTCGATGCCGAGCACCCTACCCTGGAGGACTTCGCGCGCCACTACGTGCTGATGCGCGAACCCGGCTCCGGGGTGCGCAGCGCCTTCGAGGAGCAGGCGGCCGAGCAGGACGTGTGGCTCCCTCATGCCATCGAGCTGGGGTCCAACGAGGCCGTCAAGCACGGGGTGATGGCACAGCTGGGGGTGGCCGTGCTGCCGCGCCTCGCCGTGCGACTGGAGATCGAGGCGGGGCTGCTGGTGCCCCTCACGCTCCCCGGCTTCCCGCTGCGCCACGCCTGGTGCACGGTGCATCCCCGCGACCACTTCCCGACTCCGGTCACCGAGCTGTTCCTGCGCTTCGTGCGCGACCACCTCGCCGAGCTCCACGAGCACTTCGCCGCGCCCCCGACCCCGCTGCCGAGCCACGGCGTCGACTGCCTGCCGATGACCGGCTATTAACTGCTCCCGCTTGACCGCCATCCCTTGACCGAGTCCGCGCCGGCGAGGCCACACGCCCCGCCCGCTGTCCAGAAAGGTGGCGGCTGTGGTAGGTTATGGGCCTTGAATTCCCGTAACATTCGACGTGCCAGGCTGACTGGAAACGCCGATCGACGCGCCCCCGTGCGC
>JAWWBV010000718.1:0-1566 GCA_033720795.1 Halomonas sp.
CCGATGGGGAAGAACATCAGGACGCCCGGGAAACCATTCGCGAAGGCAGAGAAAGGGAGCAGGACCCGTAAGCCGTAAGAAAGCTGGAAGGCTGCATGGACCCAGCGCCTACGGGGTCAAAGTTTTTTTGGATCATCACATTTTGGCGTGAAGCCGCTCGGCAGGAAAAGAGGTGGGCAGCTTTCCTGTGGGGGCGATGCTTGCATCGCGAAAGAAGGCCGAAGGCCTTCCCGGCCTCAGGCACGAAGCCCGAGGCGCCTGTCGGCGCCAATCGCCGTGCAAGCACGGCTCCCACAGAGGGCCTCGCCTCATTCACGCCAGCCTGCGAAGATCCAGTTTTTTCTTCCAGCTTGAGCCCGCGAAGCGGGCGTTCTTCTAGCTTCCGGCGAAGCCGGGGTCATTCCGGTACCCCGCCCCGCGTCAGGGCGGCGGGATCGAGCAGCCGCTCGAGCTCGTCGCGGGACAGCTCGGTCTGCTCCTCGGCCACCTCGATGATCGGCCGTCCCGCCTGATAGGCCTGCTTGGCGATCGCCGCCGCCGCGTCGTAGCCGATCACCGCATTGAGCGCCGTCACCAGGATGGGGTTGCGGGCCAGCGGCCCCTCGAGGTGATCGTGGCGCACCTTGAAGGTGGCGATGGCCCGGTCGGCCAGCAGCCGGCTGGTACTGGTCATCAGGGTGATCGACGTGAGCAGGTTGCTGGCCACCAGCGGCAGCATGACGTTGAGCTGGAAGTTGCCGCTCTGGCCGGCCACGGTGATCGCCGTATCCAGCCCGATCACCTGGGCGGCCGCCTGGGCGGCGGACTCGGGGATCACCGGGTTGACCTTGCCCGGCATGATCGAGCTGCCGGGCTGCAGGGCCTCGAGCTCGATCTCGCCGAGCCCGGCCAGCGGGCCGGAGTTCATCCAGCGCAGGTCGTTGGCGATCTTCATGATCACGCAGGCCAGCCCCTTGAGCTGCCCCGAGAGCTCCACCGCGGCGTCCTGGGAGGCGAGGCTCGCGAAGAAGCTGTCGTTGGGCGAGAGCGCGAGCCCCGTCTGCTCGCTGAGATCTCGCGCCATGCGCGCGGCGAATTCCGGGTGGGCGTTGATGCCGGTGCCCACCGCCGTGCCCCCCTGGGCGAGGCGGCACAGGCGAATCAGGGCGCTGTCGAGCCGCTCGATGGCCTGGCCCACCTGGCTCGACCAGCCCCCCAGCTCCTGGCTCATGCGCAGCGGCATGGCATCCATCAGGTGGGTGCGGCCGGTCTTGACCACGTCGTCGAGCTCGGCGGCCCGGGTGTCGATGGTCGCACGCAGGTGCTCGAGGGCCGGGCGCAGCTCGCCGGTCACCGCCAGCGCCGCCGAGAGGTGGATCGCGGTCGGGATCACGTCGTTGCTCGACTGCCCCATGTTGACGTGGTCGTTGGCCCCGACCTCCACGCCGTCGCGGCTGGCCCGCCGGGCGATCACCTCGTTGACGTTCATGTTGCTCGAGGTGCCGGAGCCGGTCTGGAAGACGTCCACCGGGAACTGGTCGTCGAGGTGGCCGGCGAGCACCGCCTCGGCCGCGGCGACGATCCCCC
>JAWWBV010000719.1:0-1563 GCA_033720795.1 Halomonas sp.
GACCTGGCCTATCGCAGCGTGGCGCTGGGCCCGCACACCGACAACCCCTACCGCACGCCGGTGCCGGGCATCCAGCTGCTGCACTGCCTGGTCAACGAGACCCAGGGCGGGCTCTCGACCCTGGCCGACAGCCTCAAGGTGCTCGAGCGGCTGCGCCACGAGTCCCCCGAGGGCTATGCGCTGCTCAAGAGCACCCCGGTGCGCTTCCGCTTCGTCGACGCCGGCACCGAGCTCGTCACCCACCGCGCCATGATCCAGACCGACGACGACGGCCACCCGACCGGGGTGCACTACAGCCCGCGCCTCGACGCCCTGCCGCTGCTCTCCGACGCCGAGACCCGAGTCTTCCACGCCGCCCGGCAGCGCCTCGGCGAGCTGTTCTCGGACCCCACCTATGAGCGGCGCTTCGCCCTGGAAGCCGGCGAGCTGATGCTCTTCGACAACAGCCGGGTGCTGCATGGCCGCACCAGCTACGACAGCAACGAGGGGCGTCGCCACCTGCAGGGCTGCTATCTCGACAGCGACGGCCCGCGGGAGCGCTTCGCCAGTCTTCTGAAACACCGTGAATCGATCGAGGAGGTCGCCTGAATGGAAAAGGTCGCATTTCGCCAGATGAAGGACGGCACCCGGGAAGAGTACGTCTTCCTCGAGGGGCTGGAGGCGCAGTTCAACGAGGGGCTGGTGGATCGCCTGCTGGACGCGCTGCGCGGGCTGGAGCACAGCCTGAGCGGCTACCAGGTCACCCGGCTGGAGCACTCGCTGCAGTCCGCCGCCCGCGCCGAGGCCGACGGCGCCGACGAGGACATGATCGTCGGCGCCCTGCTGCACGACCTGGGCGACGACCTGGCGCCCTACAACCACTCTCAGCTCGCCGCCACGATCATCCGCCCCTACGTGCGCGGCGAGGTGACCTGGGTGGTCCACCACCACGGCCTCTTCCAGACCTACTACTTCGCCCACCACTTCGGCAAGGACCCGAACGAGCGCGACCGCTACCGGGACCATCCCTGCTACCAGGCCTGCGTCGACTTCTGCGAGCGCTACGACCAGGCCGCCTTCGACCCGGACTACCCCACCCCGCCCCTCGAGCACTTCGAGCCGATGCTGCGCCGCGTCTTCTCGCGTAAGCCCTTCGACCCGGCGGTGATCGGCACGGAGTATCCGCTGGAGCTCTGAGCGGCCTCACCGAGACGACGGGCGCCTCGCGGCGCCCGCTCTCCCCTCCCTGCACGTTTTTCCTGACGCGCTGCCCGCCATGCCTCCCCAACGCAACGACCGGGCCTGGGCCCGGTCGTTGCGATCCTTCAAGGCAGCTCCCGCTCAGCAGGCCTGGGGCATCTCGCCGCGGGCCAGCCGGGCGTTGATGTCGTCGATCACCCCCGCTTCACCCGGGCCGCCGAGCGCCTCTGCCTCAGCCAGCCGGCGGTCTCCGATCAGGTGCGCAAGCTGGAGGAGCGCTTCGGCGTCAGCCTGCTGCGCCGCAGCCGGCGCTCGGTGGAACTCACCGACCTGGGCGAGCGGCTGCTCCAGTGGCTACATGGGTGCAACTCGCGTACACCGCAC
>JAWWBV010000720.1:0-1562 GCA_033720795.1 Halomonas sp.
ATCGACGACGCCCTGCTCGACTGGCTGGGCGGCACGCGGCTGCAGACGGTGATGGTGCTGCACATCAACCACGCCCAGGAGATCGACGAGGCGGTGGTGGCGGCCTGCCGGCGACTGCGCGAGGCCGGCGTGACCCTGCTCAACCAGAGCGTGCTGCTGCGCGGCATCAACGACGACGTCGACACCCTGGCCGCGCTCTCCGAGCGGCTCTTCGAGGCGGGCATCCTGCCCTACTACCTGCACGTGCTCGACCCGGTGGCCGGCGCCGCCCACTTCGACGTGGCCGACGACGAGGCCCGCACCCTGGTCGCGGGACTGCGCGAGAGGCTGCCGGGCTTCCTGATGCCGCGGCTGGTCAGGGAGATCCCCGGCGAGGCCAGCAAGACGCCGCTGTAAGCGGCCAAGCGGCAAGGGGTCAAGGGGTCAAGGGGTCAAGGGGTCAAGGAAGCCATGATAAAGAAGCCCCGCCGGCTCAGTGCCGGCGGGGCTCCGTGTTCCTTTTCCCTTGGGCCTTGCTACCTCGTCACGCCAGTGACGCCGCGGTGACGTTGGCCGCCGGCGCCTCGGTGGAGAGCTTGCGGTTGATCGCGCTCATCACGCCCTTGATGGAGGCGCTGGTGATGCTCTCGTCGGTGCCGACGCCGAACACCGCCTCGCCGCCGACGCGCACCTCCACGTAGGCGATCGCCTCGGCGTCGGCGCCCTGGCCGCGGGAGTGCTCGTGGTAGTCGATGATCTCGACGTCATGGCCCTCGGCGGCCAGCGCCTTGACGAAGGCGGCCAGCGGGCCGTTGCCCTGCCCCTGGATGGTGCGTCGCTCGCCGTGCTCCTCGATGGTCGCCTCGAGGCTCACGGTGGGGCTGTCCGGCTCCGAGGACATGCGGTGGCTGATCAGGGCGAAGGGCTCGCGCTGCTCCAGGTACTCGTCGACGAAGGCCTGGTAGATCATCTGCGAGGTGATCTCCTTGCCCAGCCGATCGGCGACCTCCTGGACCACCTGGCTGAACTCGATGGAGAGCCGGCGCGGCAGCTCGATGCCGTGCTCCTGCTCGAGCAGGTAGGAGATGCCGCCCTTGCCGGACTGGCTGTTGACGCGGATCACCGCCTCGTAGCTGCGGCCGACGTCCAGCGGGTCGATGGGCAGGTAGGGCACCTCCCAGAGGTCGTTCGGGGCCTCGCGACGCGCGGCCATGCCCTTCTTGATGGCGTCCTGGTGGGAGCCGGAGAAGGCGGTGAACACCAGGTCGCCCACGTAGGGGTGGCGCGGGTGCACCGGCAGCTGGTTGCAGTACTCCACCTCGCGCATGATCGGCGTGATGTTGGAGAAGTCGAGCCGCGGGTGCACGCCCTGGGTGTAGAGGTTCATCGCCAGGGTGACGAGATCGACGTTGCCGGTGCGCTCGCCATTGCCGAACAGGCAGCCCTCGACCCGGTCGGCGCCGGCCATCACCGCGAGCTCGGCGGCGGCCACGCCGGTGCCGCGATCGTTGTGCGGGTGCACGCTGACGATCAGGTGGTCGCGCTTGGCGACGTGACGGCAGAACCACTCCACCTGGTCGGCG
>JAWWBV010000721.1:0-1557 GCA_033720795.1 Halomonas sp.
CATCGAGAACGGCGCCTGCGGGCGCCGTTTTTGATGGTGATGGCCGGGGAGCCGGGCAGGGCGCTCAGTCGTCCGGGAGCAGGGCCAGGCGGCCGCGCAGGCGGGTCTCCAGCGCGCTGAGGTCGGCCGGCGCGTCGCTCGGCCAGCCGACGGTGAGCAGCACGCCCTCGGCGCCGTAGTCGGCCTGCTCGACCGGCACCTCGCGCTCGGCCAGCCAGGCGCGGGCCTCGGCCTCGCCGGCGAAGTCGACCTTGAGGCGCAGCGGCGCGCGCTCGACCACCGCGCGGCGAGGCAGCGTCTCCAGCGCCTGGGCGACGGCCCGGGCGTAGGCGCGGGCCAGGCCGCCGGTGCCGAGCTTGGTGCCGCCGAAATAGCGGGTCACCACGCAGCCCACCTGGCCGAGGGCCGCGCCGTCCAGCACCTGGAACATCGGGCGCCCGGCGGTGCCGCCGGGTTCGCCGTCGTCGGAGAAGCCGATGGCGGTCTGCTCGCCGGGCGGGCCGGCGATGAAGGCGCTGCAGTGGTGGCTGGCGTTGGGGTGGAGCCGGCGGGCCTCGGCGAGCAGCGCCTCGAAGGCGGCCGGATCCGGCGCGTGGCAGACCCAGGCGAGGAAGCGGCTCTTCTCCACCTCGAGCTCGCGCTCGTGCCGCTCGCCGGGCGGCAGGTCGGGCACCGCGTAGCGCATCAGGCGGCCAGTTCCGTCTGGCGCACCACGCCCATCACCAGGCCGATCACCTGGACGTCGTCGTTGCGCAGGTAGATCGGCGCCATGCGCTCGTTGGCTGGCTGCAGGCGTACCCCGGACTTCTCGATGTAGAACTTCTTCAGGGTGACCTCCTGGTCATTGATCATCACCACGGCGGTCTCGCCGTTCTCGGCGCTCTCGCGGCGTTCGATGATGATCACATCCCCGTCGAAGATATTGCAATCGACCATGGAGTCGCCGCGCACCCGCAGGGCGTAGGTGTTGCGGCGCACCATGGTCGTCGGCACCCGGATGCTGCCGGCCTCCGGGCAGGCCTCGATGGGCATGCCCGCCGAGACCTGGCCCAGCATCGGGATCTCGGTCAGGGCGTCGGCGGTGATGGCCTCCCAGGCCTCGGCCAGGGGCAGGTTGGGTCGGCGCTGCAGGTACTGCGGTGTGACGTTGGGCATGCGGTCTCTCCCCGGTCGTCTAAACCTGTCGATACATACAGTGTTTCACGAGCATAGCAGGCGATCGAAAACTGGCAAGGGAAAGCGCGCCACGCTTCGCTTGACCCAGGGCAAGTGCGACCCGCTGCCGCAACCCGGTCGACTGGTAGCCAGGGCCCTTTCCGTGTAGAGTTCCGGGCGCCATTATCCATGCCGGGAGAGTGCCTTGAGCCTGCGTCTGCAAGCCCGAAAGCTGGCCTGTGAGCGGGACGATCGCTGGCTGTTCAAAGACCTGGATCTGGAACTCCATGCCGGTGAGATCGTGCGCGTGGAAGGCCCCAATGGCAGTGGCAAGACCACCCTGCTGAAGATCCTCTCCGGGCAGCTGGCCGACTTCGACGGCGAGCTCTACTGGAACGGGCA
>JAWWBV010000722.1:0-1546 GCA_033720795.1 Halomonas sp.
CTCGGCGAAGGTGTCGCGGAAGACGATGCCGTGGGCCGCCTCGATCGCGGCGAAGTCGATGCGGCCGTGGCACATCAGGGCATTGATCACGTCGCGGCGCAGCACGTCGTCGGCGTTGAGGCGGTAGCCGCGCATCACCGGCAGCCGCCCTGCCTCGAGGCGCGCCTGATACTGGGCGGTCTCCTTGACGTTCTGGCTGTAGCTGTCGCCGACCTTGCCGATGGCGGTGTTGCCCAGGCCGATCAGGTCACAGTCGGCATGGGTCGAGTAGCCCTGGAAGTTGCGCTGCAGGGTGCCGTTCTCGCGGGCCAGGGAGAGCTCGTCCTCCGGCAGGGCGAAGTGATCCATGCCGATATAGACGTAGCCCGCCGCGGTGAGGCGGCGGATGATCAGCTCCAGGAGCTCGATCTTGCGCTCCGGTGGCGGCATGTCCTCGGGGCGGATCAGCCGCTGCGCCTTGAACAGCTCCGGCAGGTGAGCATAGCTGTAGGTGGCGATGCGATCCGGGCGCAGGGCGATGATCTTGGAAAGGGTCTCGTCGAAGCTCGCCACGGTCTGCAGCGGCAGGCCATAGATCAGGTCGACGCTCACCGACTGGAAATCCGCCTCGCGGGCCGCCGCCACCAGCTCCAGCACCTGCGCCTCGCTCTGCAGGCGATTGACCGCCTCCTGCACCCGGGTATCGAAGTCCTGCACGCCGAAGCTCAGGCGATTGAAGCCCAGGGCGCGCAGCTCGTGGATCTGCGCCGGGGTCACGGTACGCGGATCCACCTCAAGGGAGAACTCCCGTTCCTCGGGGGCGGCGAAGTGGAAGGCCGCGTCCAGCGCCGCCATCAGTTCGCCGAGCTGGTCGTTGTCGAGATAGGTCGGGGTGCCGCCGCCCAGGTGCAGCTGGGTCATGCGCCGCGACTCGTCGAACAGCGCCCCCTGCAGCTCGATCTCCCGCTTGAGCCAGGCCAGATACTCCGCCGCGCGCTGCCGGTTGTGGGTGATGATCTTGTTGCAGGCGCAGTAGTAGCAGAGGCTCTCGCAGAAGGGGATGTGCACATAGGCCGAGAGCGGCTTGGGCGTCTCGGCCGCGTTGCTGCGCTCGGCCGCGGCCCGGTAGTCATCCTCGGCGAAGGCCGCCTGGAACTGCGGCGCCGTGGGATAGGAGGTGTAGCGCGGGCCGGGGCGATCGTACTTCTCGACCAGGGGGCGGATGAACGGCAGGGTATCTTGCATGAGCGAATCGAGCCTCTTGAACCGAAGGGCGGCGGCCGCGGCCGTCACCGTTGGGCGAATTATGCCAGCCGCGACCACAGGCGTCGGTACCCTCGAAGAGGTAGCTGACCCAGATCAAGTTGCCGGCGTCGCGGCTCGCGCCGCGGCGCGCAAGGCCGCTCGGCGTGACCAGTAACGCAGCCGCCAGGCCACCAGCAGCCAGGCCAGGCTCCAGCAGCCCGCCGCGCCCCACAGCAGCAGGTGCCAGCCGCTCCCCGCCAGGGGCATGGCGAGCCGCAGCCCGGCCGCCAGGGCAAACAGCCCCGCCAGGACCGCCAGCCAC
>JAWWBV010000723.1:0-1545 GCA_033720795.1 Halomonas sp.
AGCAGCGCGGCGAGCCCGGCCCGGTCGAGCGCCTCGCGCATCTGGTCGTCACTGGCCTGGGGCGCGGCGAGGCGCAGGTTGTCGGCGAGGCTCCCCTGGACCAGCAGCGGGCGCTGGTCGAGCCAGGCGAAGCCGGCCTCGGCGGCGAGCCGCCGCTCGCCCTCGGTCGGGGCGATAAAGCCCGCCATCAGCTGCAGCAGGCTCGACTTGCCGGCCCCGGAGGGCCCCGTCACCACCAGCGTCTCGCCCCGCGCGAGGCGCAGGTCCAGCGGCCCGAGCACCCGGCCGCGCCCGGCGTGAGCGACGGTCGCGCCCTCGAGCTCGAGCAGCACACCGGGCGATACGGGTCGCGGGGGCGCGCTTCTCTCCCCGGAGCCCTCGCCGGAGCCCTCGATGGGCCCGGCGCGGCGCCCTTCGTCAGGCGTCTCCTGGAGCAGGGTCACCAGGCCCGCGGCGGCGCCCAGTGCCGCCGCCCGGTCGTGGTAGTGCTGGGCGAGGCTTCGCAGCGGCTGGAAGAACTCCGGCGCCAGCAGCAGCACCAGCAGGCCGGTGAAGAGCGTCAGCTCGTCCGCCGGCCCGTACTCGATGTAGCCCAGCAGCCCGAAGCCGACGTAGATCGCCACCACGGCGATGGCCACCGAGGAGAAGAACTCCAGCACCGCCGAGGAGAGGAAGGCCAGGCGCAGGGTGCGCATGCTGCGCCGCCGGTAGTCGTCGGCCACCGCCTCAACCTCCCGGGTGGCCTGGGCGGTGCGCCCGAAGAGCTGCAGGGTGGTGATGCCGCGCACCCGGTCGATGAAGTGCCCGGCCAGGCGTGCCACGGCCACGAACTGCTCCCGGTTCAGGCGCTCGGCGCCCATGCCCACCAGGGCCATGAAGAGCGGGATCAGCGGGGCGGCGACCAGCAGGAAGAGTGCGGCCAGCCAGTCGAGCCAGGCGACCACGACGAGGATCATCAGCGGGACCGCCACCGCCAGCGTCTGCTGGGGCAGATAGCGGGCGAAGTAGCCGTCCAGGGCCTCGACCTGGTCGACCAGTCGCTGGGCGAGCCCCGCGCCGTGGTGGCCGGTGAGGCGCACCGGCCCCAGGCGCTCCAGGTGATCGAGCAGCTCGGCGCGGGCCCGCCGGCGGATGCCCAGGCTCGCCGCCTGGCCCGCCACCTCCTGGCCCCACTGGGCCAGCGCCCGCAGGCAGAGCGTGGCCGCGAGGCCCACCACCCAGGGGATGAGCTCATGGAGCGCTCGCTCGTCGACCAGCAGGGCGCCGATCAGCCCGGCGAGCAGCACCATCTGGACGATGGTGGCGAGTCCGACCGCTGTGCCTGCGACCAGCGCCAGGCGATGGTGGCGACGCTCGCCGGCGGCGAGCCGCGACAGCCAGGCCCGGGCCGCGGGCCCGGGCGCCTCGGCGTCGGCCTCGCTCTCGGCGGCCCTCACCTCAGTGGTAGCCTTCGCCGGGGCGGACCTTGCCGCGGAACACCCAGTAGGACCAGGCGGTGTAGGCCAGCACGATGGGGATCACGAAGAGCACGCCGATCAGCAGGAA
>JAWWBV010000724.1:0-1538 GCA_033720795.1 Halomonas sp.
AGGGCCGGGCGCCGGCGCGCCTCCTGCAGCTTCAGCAGGGCGACCTCGCCGCCGACAATCCCGGCGAGCCCCGCGGCGGTGGTCGCCGCGCCGACCCTCAGGGCGCCGGGGCCGGCGGGGGCCGTCACCGCCGCCGCGGCCCCGCCGCTGGCCAGCGAGCGGGCGGCCCCGGCGCCCAGCCGCATCGCCAGGGCGCGCAGCGCCATCCGGCCGCCCTGCCCCACGGTCCCTGCCGCCAGCCTGCGCGCCAGGGGCCGTCCGACCATCAGCCCGATGCCGCTGCCGCCCAGCGCGGCCGCCTGCCAGCGGCGGGCATCCAGCGTGGTCAGCAGCGCCTCGTCCATCCGGCCGTCCAGGTCGAAGGTTGGCGGCGCCACTCCAGGCGCCTCCGCGCCAGAAAGACTCCGCGGGGTGTAGCGTCCGAGCCGCGTCGCACTCATCGCCACCACCACGGCCCGCGGCGGGCGGGCGCGCCGCGCCGCATGCGCCGCCTGGAGGTCGGCCAGGGCCGCCTCGATACCGCTCGCCTCGATCAGCCGCCGCTGGCGCTGGGCCTCGAGCCAGGCGGCCGTGTCGCCCGCCAGCCCCATCGCCAGTCGCAGGTAGCTGCCACCCAGGGAGAAATACCAGTCGAGATAGTCCGGCACCGCCGCCTCGAGCGGTGCGAAGGCCTGCGCCAGGCGCGCCTCGGTCCAGGGCGCCATGCGCGCGGCCAGCGCCGCCTCGGCCTCGGCGGCGAGCCGATCGAGATCGCGGGAGAAGGCGGCGTGGGCCTCGGCCCCCAGGGTCAGCGACTCGCCCGCGACGATCACCCGGTAGAGCGGCGCCTGGCTGCGCGTCTCGAGAACGCGATGGCCGGCATCGAGCACCGCCAGCAGCAGGAGCACCACCAGGGCCGAGAGCGCCCAGCCGCGCCAGCGGGAGGCGCGCGTCGGGGCGCGCCCGGCCAGCGGGTTCAAGGCCTCGCCGTTCACGGCCGCGCCTCCCGATCGGCGGCCGATGCCGGCTCGCCCGACGCCCCCCTGCGGGGCGAGCGCCCTTCGCGTCGCAGCGCCTCGGCACCCACCAGCAGGCGAACGTAGGCCCAGGCGACGGCGCCCTGGGTGAGCAGCAGCACCAGCCAGCCCAGCACCGCCACGGGCGTGGCGAGGTGAAGGCGCTCCACGGCGTTCTGCATGGCCCACTGCCGGGTGAGCTCGGCGCTGGCGGCCAGCCGCTCGAAGGCGCCGAGCAGCCCGCCGTCCTCGCCGGCCGCCAGGTGGCGGGTGATCGCCTCCTCCCAGCCGAGCCCGACCAGCCACGGCTGGGGCAGCCAGAGCGCCGCCAGCACCATCGCCAGGGCCAGCAGCGCGGCGATGGGCACCACCAGCAGGCGACGGGTCACCGCCGGCAGGTGCTCGGCCACGACATGGCGCGATAGCCGCCGCCGCAGGCGGTGCCTGGCCAGCACCAGCGCGGGCAGCGCGGCCAGCAGCAGCGGCCACTCCGCCAGGGAGAGCAGGCGCAGGTCGACCAGCAGCACCAGGGCGAGCAGCGCC
>JAWWBV010000725.1:0-1536 GCA_033720795.1 Halomonas sp.
AGCGCGAAGGAGAGCACGATGCCCACCTCGACGCCCATGCCGAAGACGATATGGAAGATGGTGCTCATGCCCACGATCTGCAGGGCCGTGGTCGGCACCGAGTAGACGAAGGCGGAGAATACCGAGGGCATCAGCCCGACCCGGGCGCCGAAGCGCTCGCTGAACAGGTCCGCCAGGGTGTAGAGGCGCTGTCGCCTGAGGGGCGCGCTGAAGACGATGATCAGCAGCATGCTGGTCAGCAGGGCCGGGGCGGCGAACTTGAAGTAGCCCGACATGCCGACGGTGAAGCCCATGCCGATCCAGCCGATGAACACCGCCGCGCCGCAGTTGGTGCTGATGTGGGTCCCGACGATCTTCCAGAACCCCATGTTCCAGCCCGCGATCAGGTAGTCATCCGAGCTCTTGACCTTCAGGAAGTAGTAGAACCCGATGGCGAACATGCTCGCGAAGTAGGCCACGATATAGCCGTAGTACCATTGCATCGTTGATTCCTCTCGACTTGTTGTTATTGGCGCGTGAGTTGGGAATGCGTGGGGTCAGGCAGCGTCCACCGGCTCGGCCAGCCGCAGCAGGGCGTGCAGGAGGACATCGGCCCCGGCGGCCAGGTCCTCGGGCTCGGCGCTCTCCGCCTCGTTGTGACTCACCCCCCCGGCACAGGGCACGAAGAGCATCGCGGTGGGGGCCACCCGGGCGAGATGACAGGCATCGTGGCCGGCGCCGGAGACCATCCGCCGATGCGCATGGCCCAGGGCGCGGGCGCCCTCCTCGATGGCCTCGACGCAGCCGTCATCGAAGCCGACGGGCGCGGTATCCATGATCCGCGACAGCTCGTAGTCGATCGCCTCCTCCGCGCTCGTCCTCTCCACCGCCTGGCGCAGCGCCGCCTCCATGGCCTCCAGGCCCTCGGCACGGGGATGGCGGATGTCGATCGTCAGCGTCACCCGGCCGGGAACGGTGTTGTGCGAATTCGGGGTGTTCTCGAGGTGGCCGACCGTCGCCACGGCCTCGGGGGCGTGCGCCTCGGCGATCTCCCGAACGGCCACGATCAGCCGGGCGGCCGAGACCAGCGCGTCTCGCCGGCCCGGCATGGGCGTCGAGCCGGTGTGCGCGTCCTGCCCCAGCAGCGTCAGCCGATACCAGCGCGAGCCCTGCACGCCGGTGACCACGCCGATGGTCTGGCGATGGCGCTCGAGGACCGGACCCTGCTCGATATGGGCCTCCAGGAAGGCCCCCAGCCGATGGCTGCCGCAGGCCAGGTCGCCGGCGTAGCCGATCTCCTCCAGCGCCTCCCCCAGGGTGGTGCCGGCCTCGTCCCGGCGGGCCAGGGCATACTCCAGCGAGTAAGCACCGGCATGCACCCCGGAGGCCAGCATCGGCGGCGTGAAGCGCGCGCCCTCCTCGTTGGTCCAGACGCAGACTTCCAGCGGGCTGCGGGTCCGGATGCCGTTGTCGTTGAGGGTCTCGATCACCTCCAGCCCCGCCAGCACGCCGTAGACGCCGTCGAACCGGCCGCCTCGCGGCTGGGTGTCCAGGTGG
>JAWWBV010000726.1:0-1534 GCA_033720795.1 Halomonas sp.
GAAGTATCGTGCAGCCGCTCGACCTCCTGCTGGGAGAGGATCTCGAGGCTGCCTTCCGGTGAGATGGTGGTGGAAATGGTGTCGGGCATCCGTGGCGTTCCCTGTCGTCATGGCCGGATTGGTCGTGCCTCGATGCTACCATGGCGGCCGTCGGGCGGGCAGCGCTGCGGCCCCGACGGCAAGCTGGTAGAATCATCGCTGCCCGGCCACCGCCCTCGACGTGATATCCATGTTCAACGCCCGCTATTTTCGCACCTTCATCACGCTGGTCGAGACCGGCAGCTTCACGCGTACCGCCCGGCGTCTCGAGATGACGCAGCCCGGGGTCAGTCAGCACGTCCGCAAGCTCGAGCAGTACCTCGGCAAGTCGCTGCTCGATCGCCAGGGGCGTCGCCTCGTGCTCACCGAGGCCGGCCGGCGCGCCTACGACTACGCGCTCAAGCTGTTCGCCGAGCACGAGCAGTTCCGCCACTCCCTGGACAACGACAGCCTCGACAGCGGCGAGTGCCGCCTCGCCTCGCCGGGCAGCGTCGGGCTGATGCTCTATCCGTTCATCCTCGGCCAGCAGCAGATGCAGCCAGGGCTCACGGTCAGCTACAGCTTCGCCTTCAACGGCGAGATCGTCGCCGACGTGCTCTCCGGGCGTCATGACCTCGGCATCGTCACCGAGCCGGTGCGTCATCCGGAGCTCGACTGCGAGCCCTGGCACCAGGAGCCCCTCTGCCTGGTGGTGCCGGCGGATTTTGCCGGCAGCGGGCTGGGCGACCTGATGGCCCTCGGGGTGATCGGCTACCCGGGTGGCGACGATCATGCCGGCGCCTTGCTGCGCGCCAATTTCCCCGACTTCCGCTCGATGAGCCACTTCCCGCGCCAGGGCTTCACCAACGAGGTGGGGATGGTGCTGGATGCGGTAGCTCGGGGCCTCGGCTTCGCCGTGGTCTCGCGGGTGGTGCTGGAGACCTCGCCCTGGCAGCGCCAGGTCAAGGCGCTCTCCCTGGCCCAGGCGTCCCACGAGTACCTCTACGTGGTGAGTCGCGCCGGTGCGCACATGCCCAGGCGCTACGTGCGCCTGCTCGAGGGCTACCGCGAGCAGCGCCGCCACGAGCGGATGGGCTACGGCGAGGCGATCGAGGGCTGAGTCGCCCCGGGCGGGCGTCGGTGGCGCCGGACTCTCACCCATATCGACGACCGATGCCGGAACGCTCGAGCGTCAACAAAAAAGTGTCTTCGCAGGCTGGCGTGAACGAGGCGAGGCCTCCTGTGGGAGCCGTCGGTTCGACGCCTCGACTTGCACGGCGATCGGCGCCGACAGGCGCCTCGGGCTTCGTGCCTAAGGCCGGGAAGGCCTTCGGCCTTCTTTCGCGATGCAAGCATCGCCCACACAAAAGCTGCCCACCTCCTTTCCTGCCGAGCGGCTTCACGCCAAAATGCGACGATCCACGAAACAGGGCCCCGCCGAAGCGGGGCCCTGTTCGTTGAAGGCCGGGCGGCGCCGGGGAGGCGCCGCCGCGATACCTCAATCGCGGTACTCGTC
>JAWWBV010000727.1:0-1534 GCA_033720795.1 Halomonas sp.
CACCTGATGATCGGCGGCGTCGCCGTGCCCTTCGACCACGGCTTCGTGGCCCACTCCGACGGCGACGTGCTGCTGCACGCGATCTGCGACGCCCTGCTGGGCGCCTGCGGCCTTGGCGACATCGGCCGCCACTTCCCCGACACCGACCCGACCTGGGCCGGCGCCGACAGCCGGGCACTGCTGCGCCATGTCGCGGGCCTCGCCCGCGAGGCCGGCTACCGGGTCGGCAACCTGGACGCCACGGTGCTCGCCCAGGCGCCGAAGCTCGCCCCCCACGTCGCCACCATGGCCGAACGCATCGCCGAGGACCTGGGCGTCGGTGCCGCGGCGGTCAACGTCAAGGCTACCACCACCGAGCGGCTCGGCTTCACCGGCCGCGGCGAGGGCATCGCCGCCGAGGCGGTGGTGCTGCTGGTGCGCGAGGGGGCGAGCGCCGATGCGTGAGGCCGCGGCGGCGAACGCCCAGGACGCCATCGACTGGCCGCCGGCCTGGCCGCGGGTGCTGGACGACGCCTTCGGCCCGCCGCCGGCCGGCGACTACCGCGCCGCGCCCGAGGACTTCCGGGTCGAGGAGGTCCTCGACTTCGCCCCCGAGGGCGAGGGCGAGCACCTCTGGCTCTTCATCGAGAAGCGCGACCTGACCACCGCCATGGCGGTGCGCGAGCTGGCGCGGCTCTGCGAGGTCTCCCCCCGGGCGGTCGGCTATGCCGGGATGAAGGATCGCGTGGCGGTGACCCGCCAGTGGCTCTCGGTGCAGCTGCCGGGCCGCGAGGCCCCCGAGGGGCTCTCCGAGCGGCTCGCCGGGCGCGGCATCCGGGTGCTCGAGCAGGCCCGCCACCCCCGCAAGCTCAAGCGCGGCGTGCACCGCGCCAACCGCTTCTCGCTGCGCCTCACCGGCGCGGCGGTAACGGACGCCACCGTCGCCGCGCGCTGGGAGCGGCTCTGCCGCGAAGGGGTCGCCAACTACTTCGGGCCCCAGCGCTTCGGCCCCCACGGGCGCAACCTGCAGCGCGCCCGCGGCGTGCTGGCGCGGGGCTGGCGCAAGCGCGACGACCGCGACGGCATGCTGCTCTCGGCGACGCGCAGCTTCCTGTTCAACGAGCTGCTCGCCGCGCGCATCCGCGACGGCAGCTGGGCGACGCCGCTGCCCGGCGAGGTGGTGATGCTCGATGGCAGCGCCAGCCAGTTCGACGTCGCGCCGGACGATGCCGAGGCGCTGGCGGCACTGCGCGAGCGGGCGGCGCGACTCGACCTGCACCCGGCCGGCGTGCTGTGGGGCTCGGGAGACTCCCGCGCCGCCGGCGAGGCGGGCGCGCGCGAGGCCGCCGTGGTCGCGCGCTACCCGCACCTCTGCGACGGGCTCGAGCGGGCCGGGGTGCGCCTGGGGCGCCGGGCGCTGCGGCTGCGCCTCGGCGAGCCGGCGCTGACCCGCGGCGACGACGCCCTGTGGCTCTCGTTCAGCCTGCCCCGGGGCGCCTTCGCCACCGCCGTGCTGCGCGAGCTGATCGCCCATCCCACCCTCGATCCCGCGTCC
>JAWWBV010000728.1:0-1528 GCA_033720795.1 Halomonas sp.
CCAGGGGATCGTCGAAGGGCGGGATCAGCGTCATGCCGCGCTCGCGCACCAGCCGCGCGACCTCCTCGAAGGCCTCGTCCTGGCTGGCCCCGACGCGCCGCACCTCGGCGCCCAGCGCCTCGACGGCGGCGACCTTGTCGGGCGGCACCAGGCGCGACAGGCAGATCACCGCCGGCACGCCCTGGCGCGCCGCGGCGTAGGCCACCGCCCGGCCGTGGTTGCCGGTCGAGGCGGTCACCACCCCGGCCGCCAGGGCCTCGCGGCCGTGGCGCTCGATCAGCGCGGCGATCAGGTTGGTGGCCCCTCGCAGCTTGAAGGCGCCGGTGGGCTGGTGGGTCTCGAGCTTGAGCAGGATCTCGGCGTCGAAGCGTGCCGAAAGCGCCGCCGAGCGAACCAGCGGCGTGCGCACCGCTTCGCCGGCGAGGCGCCGACGCGCCCGGTAGATTCGCTCCAGGGTGACACCGTGGTGATGCATCGTGTTTCCTCCCCCGACAACGGCGTCGCCGCGGGCGAGCCCGCGGCGACGATGATCGATGGCGACGGCCGCCGGCCCCGGGCGGGACCGGCGGCGGGCGAGCCGTCAGGCGACGGTGGCGGCCACGCCCTTGACGGCGCCCTCGCGGACCAGCTCGTCGAGCACCGCATCCACGGCGCGACGGGCCCGGGCGACGATCTCGTCGACCTCCTCGCGGCTGGTGGTCAGCGGCGGCGCGAAGCCGAGGATGTCGCCCTGGGGCATGGCGCGGGCGATCAGGTTCTCCTCGAGCGCCGCGGCGGCGATGCGCGGGCCGACCTTGAGCGCCGGATCGAAGTCCTGGCGGCGGGTCGGGTCGGCGGCGAACTGAAGCGCCGCCAGCATGCCCACGCCGCGCACGTTGCCGACGATGGGGTGGTCGCCGAAGGCGGCCTGCATCTGCTGCTGCAGGTAGGCGCCGGTCTCGGCGGCGTTCTGGGTCAGCCCCTCGCGCTCGATGATCTCGAGGTTGGCGAGGCCCGCGGCGCAGCCCAGGGCGTGGCCGGAGTAGGTCCAGCCGTGGCCGATCGGGCCGTACTCGCCGGTGCCGGCTTCCAGCACCTTCCAGACGCGGTCGCCGACGATCACCCCGGAGAGCGGCTGGTAGGCGCTGGTCAGGCCCTTGGCCACGGTGATCAAATCGGGCTTGATGCCGTAGAAGTGGCTGCCGAAGTCGGTGCCGATGCGCCCGAAGCCGCAGACGACCTCGTCGGCGATCAGCAGCACGTCGTACTTGGCCAGCACCGCCTGGATCTCGGTCCAGTAGCCCTCCGGCGGCGGCACGATGCCGCCGGTGCCGAGCACCGGCTCGCCGATGAAGGCGGCCACGGTGTCCGGGCCCTCGGCGAGGATCATCTCCTCGAGCCTGGTGGCGCAGTGCCTGGAGAACTCGCGCTCGCTCATGCCCTCGAGCTCCGCGGCGCGCTGGTAGTAGAACGGCGCCTCGGTGTGGCGGATGGTGTCGATGGGCAGGTCGAAGTGGTCGTGGAACGCCTTGAGGCCGGTCAGCGAGCC
>JAWWBV010000729.1:0-1526 GCA_033720795.1 Halomonas sp.
ATCATCGCGTAGAAGGTCGGCACGAAGAGGCTGCCGAGGATCGCCACCGAGGCCATGCCGATCGCCACCGTGGTGCCGATATGGTGGCTGCTGGTGTCGCTCGCCCCGGTGGCGAGCATCAGCGGCAGGGTGCCGAAGATGAACGCCAGGGAGGTCATGACGATCGGCCGGAAGCGCAGCTCCGCCGCCGTGATCGCCGCCTCGCGGATCGACTTGCCCATCTCCCGGCGCTGCAGCTCGGCGAACTCGACGATCAGGATGGCGTTCTTGGCCGCCAGGCCCACCACGACCAGGATGCCGATCTGCACGTAGACGCTGGTGTCCAGGCCGCGCAGGAAGATGCCGCCGATCCCGCCCAGCAGGGCGAAGGGCGTGGCGGTCAGCACCGCCAGCGGCAGCGACCAGCTCTCGTACTGGGCGGCGAGAATCAGGAACACCATCAGCAGGCCGAAGACGATGGCCAGCATCGCCGCACTGCCCGCCTGGCTCTCCTGGTAGGCGGTGCCGGTCCAGCCCATGCCCCAGCCGTCGCCGAGCTCTTCCGCGACGATCTCTTCCATGGCGGCGAGCGCCTCCCCCGAGCTGTAGCCCGGCGCCGGGCCGCCCTGGAACTGGGCACCGGTGTAGACGCCGAAGCGGGTCACCACCGCGGGCGCCGTCTGGCGCTCGAGGGTCACGAACTCGGAGAGTGGAATGCGCTCGCCGTTGCCGCCACGCACGAAGACGTTGGCGACGTCCGCGGGCGTCTTGCGAAACTCCTCCTGGTTCTGCAGGTAGACCTGGAAGTTGCGGTTCTGGTAGCTGAAGAAGTTGACGAAGCCGTTGCCGAAGGTGTTCGACAGGGTGGCATTCAGGTCCGTCAGGCTGACTCCATAGCTCAGCGCCTTCTGCTGGTCGATCTCGGCGCGGAAGGACGGCACGTTGACGTTGAAGGTGGTGAACACCTGCTTCAGGGCCGGATGTTCCTCGGCCGCCTGCATCACCTTCAGCGACGCCTGGAAGAGCGCCTGCGGCGAGGCGCCCTCGAAGGACTGCAGGTAGCCGGTGAAGCCGCCGGTGGTCGAGAGCCCCATGATCGGCGGCATGTTGAAGGCCATGGCCGAGCCGCCCTCGATCTTGGCGCCGAGCTGCATGATGCGCCCGATCAGCCCGCTGGCGGTCAGCTCGCGCTCCGCCCAGGGGTCCATGGTCACGAACATGATCCCGCGGGCCGTGTTCACCGAACTCGACAGGATGTCGTAGCCGGCCACCGCCGAGGAGAAGCGCACGCCCGGAATCTCCTCGATGGCCGCGCTGAGCTTGCCCATGTACTCCCGGGTCCGCGACAGCGAGGCGGAATCCGGCAGCTGCACGGCGGTAAGCACGATCCCCTGGTCGGTCTCCGGCACCAGGGTCGAGGGGGTCGCCTGATAGAGCCACCAGGAGCCGCCCATCACCAGCCCGGTGAGCAGCAGCGCCAGCCCCCAGAAGCGCACCAGTTTCTTGACCACCCACATGTAGACGGCGGTGATGCCCGCGAACAGGCG
>JAWWBV010000730.1:0-1525 GCA_033720795.1 Halomonas sp.
CGCGGCGTGCCGCCGTAGAGCGCCAGGCAGAGCGCATCGAGCAGGGTGCTCTTGCCGGCGCCGGTGGGGCCGGTGATGGCAAAGAGCCCGGCATCGCTCAGCGGGGCGGCGGTGAAGTCGAGCTCGAGCGGGCCGGGCAGCGAGGCCAGGTTCTCCAGGCGCAGGGCGAGGATCCTCATGAATTGAGCTCCCCCTCGGCGTCGAGCACGTCCTGGCAGAGCCGGTCGAAGTCGGCGAGCACGTCCGCCTCCGGCGGCTCGCCCCAGCGGTCGGCCCAGGTGCGCTCGAAGAGCTTGCGCGGGCCGAGGCTCTCCAGGTCGATGCGCGCGGGGGCGTCCTCGCCCTCGACCCGGGGCAGGCGGCGCTCGAGACGCAGCAGGCGCAGCGCCTTGCCCTCGAGGGCCGCCTCCACCCGGGCGCGCAGGTCGGGGATCGGCGCCTCGAGCGCGACGCGCACCTCCAGCCAGGGCCAGCGGTCTCTGGTGAGCTCGGGATCGTCCTCGAGCGCCTCGAGCTCGGCCAGCACCTGCTCGAGCGGCGCGGGGCCGACGCGGTGCATGGCCACCGGGCGGGGCACGGAAATGGCCTCCGTATTCGCCAGCGTCTCGCCGTCGAGCACCACCTCCACCACCTGATGGGGATAGGCCACCTCGCTGAAGTCCAGGGGCAGGGGACTGCCGCTGTAGCGGATGCGCGCCTCGCCGACCTGTTGCGCGCGGTGCAGATGGCCGAGCGCCACGTAGGCGATGTCGTCCGGGAAGAGGGCGGCGGAGATCGACTCCTCGCCGCCGATCACGATGGGCCGTTCGCTGGCCTCGGAGACGGCGGCGCCGTGCAGGTGGGCGTGGCTCATCGCCACCAGCGCCTGGCCGGGTTCGCGCCGGGCGCGGGCGGCCTCGATCAGCCGGGTGTGCACGCGGTTGATGCCGGCGATGTAGTCGTTGGGCGCGCCGTCGTCGTCCTCGTCGGCGCGCACGCCGGCGCCGGTCACCTCGGCGGGGCGCAGGAAGGGCAGCGCCAGGCACCAGGCGCGGGTCGCGCCCTCGGCGTCGGTGAGCGGCACCAGCAGGCGCTCGGCGTCGAGGTCGCCGTCGTCCTGCCAGTAGACCCGGCCCAGGGCGTGGGTATTGAGCCTTCGCATCAGCGGGGCGGGCAGCTCGATGCGGTTGCCGCTGTCGTGGTTGCCGGCGATCAGCACGATCTCAAGGCCCGGCAGGCGCTGGTGGGCGTCGACGATGAACTCAACGAGCAGCGCCTGGGCGGCCAGCGACGGGTTGACCACGTCGAAGATGTCGCCGGCCACCAGCAGGGCGTCGGCGTCGCGCTCGACCAGGGTGTCGAGCAGCCAGTTAAGGAAGGCGCGGTGCTCGGTGTGGCGCTCCTGGCCGTGGAAGCTCTGGCCCAGGTGCCAGTCGGCGGTGTGGATCAGTCTCAAGGTCGGCTCCCCGGTGGTCCGTCACGCGGCAAAAGCCGTAGTCTAACCCGAGCGACGCCGACACTTCAGGGAGCCCCGATGCCCGATACC
>JAWWBV010000731.1:0-1522 GCA_033720795.1 Halomonas sp.
CGGCAGTGGACACCCCAGTGTCCAGGCCACCGCACACAGCAGCTCCGCCTCCTCGGGCTCGATCCGGCCATCGTGGGCCACGCAGCAGCTCATGGCCGCCAGCAGCGGGGCCCGCTCGGACGTGACCAGACGCACCAGTCGTGCCATGGCCCAGTCGAGATCCGTGGCCCGCGCCGGCTCGGGGACGACATCCAGAGGCACGCCCAGCGCAGCCGAGAGCCGTTCGACGGCATCGTGCGTCGGAAGCTCATCCTGCCGGCCGGCCCGAGCCAGCGTCGAGAGCAGCAGGGAGAGCGGGCCGGAGAGGTCGGCCAGATGGCGGTCGCGCCGAGCCCGGCGCTCGCCGGCAAGCCCCTGCAGCACGATCCGGTGCAGCGCCCACTGCAGGGCCCCCGGATGCGACTCCAGGGCCATCAATCGGCGCAGGCAGGCCTGGAACCGCGTCGACTGCACCACCGAGAGCCGGCGCAGCACGGGCAGCGCCAGCTCCATCAGCGGCAGGCGCTGGCCCGGCAACAGTCGTGACAGCGGCCCCTCGAGCGACGCGAGTTCGACGAGCACATCGGGCTGAGCCTGGCCCATCAGGGCCTCGCGCTGTGCCCCGCGACTGGCAGGATCGGCGCCCATCAGGATGCCGTAGACCAGCGCCCGGGCGGCAGAGGGCTCGTGGGCCGCCGCGATCAGGCGCTCGTCGATCTCGCCGAGCCGCCGGCGAGCGCGGTGGATGTCCTCGGCGCTCGGGCGGCCGACACTCGCCACGATGGCGTCGGCGACCGCCGATTCCCTTGCCCGGGCGTCGGTCCCACGGGCGTCGGCCGTCGCCTGGCGGGCCGACGCCCCCGCGGCCAGCCCCGCCATGCTCGCCACGGCCGCATGACGCGGCACTGCCGTGCCGATGGCCGGCGCGGGGGGCAGGCTACCGTCCCAGTGAGGCTCTAGGCGACGGATGCGCGCCTCCAGCGGCGGATGCGTGGCGGTGAGGCGGGACAGCGAACGCACGCCGCTACCGAAGAAGAGATGGCTGAACTCCTGGGCATGGGTGGCGAGCAGTCGCGAGCCGAGGCGATGGGCGGCCAGCACCTTCAGGGCCCCGCCGATCCCCTCGGGGTGGCGGGTGTACTGGACGGCGCTGGCATCGGCCAGGAACTCCCGCTGGCGGCTCACCGCCGCCTTGATCAGGTTGCCGCACAGGGTGCCGGCATAGCCCAGCAACGTCAGCGCCGCGCCGAGGCCCAGCACCGCGACCTGTCCCCCACCCCGCCGGGAGCGCGTCCGACGGCCGCCGGAGGAGTGCAGCAGCAGGCGACCGGCCAGGCCGATCACCAGCACGCCGTGCAGCAGCGCCACCAGCCGCAGGTTCAGGCGCATGTCACCGTGGAGGATATGGCTGAACTCGTGGGCGATCACCCCCTGCAGCTGATCCCGATCCAGTGCCGCAAGGGCGCCCCGGGTGACGCCGATGGCCGCATCGTCGAGATCATGGCCCGCGGCGAAGGCATTGATCGCCTGATCCTCGAGCACG
>JAWWBV010000732.1:0-1521 GCA_033720795.1 Halomonas sp.
GTGATGCTGTTCCTCGGCCTCGAGATCGGCTCCATAGCCCTCTACGTGCTCGCCGGGTTCACCCTGGGGGATAAGCGCAGCAACGAAGCCGCGATCAAGTATTTCGTGCTCGGGTCCTTCGCGTCGGCGATCTTCATCTACGGCGTAGCCCTGCTCTATGCCGGGACCGGACAGTTCGAGATCCTGGGATTGCGCGGCTTCCTAACCAACAACGTTGTTTTCAACCCGACGGTGATTCTCATCGGGACCGCGCTGGTCATCGTGGGGCTCGGATTCAAAGTCTCGGCGGCGCCGTTCCACACCTGGGCGCCCGATGTCTATCAGGGTGCGCCGGCGGGTGCGGTGGGCTACATGGCGTCGGTGGCGAAGATCGCCGGGTTCATCGCCCTGGCCAGGATCCTCCTTCGTGGCCTCCTCGACATAGACGCAAGCTGGCTTCCGGTGCTCGCCGGAGTGTCGGCTCTGTCGATGCTGGTCGGATCGGTGCTCGCCCTGCTTCAGAACGATGTCCGCCGGATGCTGGCGTATTCGGGTGTGGCCCACGCCGGGTTCATCATGACCGGCATCGTGGGCGGCACTACGACCGGCATCCTCTTCTACCTCGGCGTCTATGCGGTGCAACTGGTGGCCTCCTTTGCCATCGTCTCGACGGTGGGCGACCCTGCCGACAGTGCCTCAGGCATCGACGACTACCGCGGCCTGGCCTCCCGAAGCCCCGGGCTGGCTGCAGCCTTCTCGGTTCTGCTCCTCGGAATGGCCGGACTCCCGGTGACCTCGGGCTTCGTGGCCAAGTTCGGCGTGTTCGCCAGCGCCTGGACCGCCGGGTACTCCTGGCTCGTGATCGTCGCGGTCCTCGCCTCGGTGATCGCTTTCGCCTTCTATCTGCGGATAATCGTCGTCATGTACATGGAAGACAGCGACCTGGGAAGGCTCGCGGTGTCGGGTGCGACCCGGATTGTGCTCGGCCTGGCGGTGGTTGTGACCATCCTGTGGGGCATCCTGCCGGGCTCGCTCCGTGACCTGGCAGCCCGTGCGTTTCCTCTCTAGAAGTCTCGCGGTCCTCGCCGCTGCCGCGCTGACTCTCGGTCCGGCGCTCCCCGCATTGGCCGCGGAGACTTCCGTTGCCGAGTTCGCCATCATCCCCGCCGACGCCGTCGTCGAAGGTGACCTCTACACCGGTGGCATCCGTGTGATCGTCGAGGGACGTGTCGAGGGCGATCTGCTGGCAGCCGCGGCGGAGGAGGTCGTGGTCGCGGGCACGGTGACCGGATCGGTTGTGGCCATCGCTCCCAGGGTCGTCGTCACCGGAGAGATCGGCGGGTCGCTCCGCGTCCTGGGCGGTCGCCTCGAAGTTGAGGGGACCGTGCGCGGTGATGTGGTTCAGGCGACCGGATCGACCCGATTCGGTCCAGCATCTGAGATCGAGAAGGAGGTGCTCGCCTGGACGGGGAGGATGAGCGCCCTGGGCAGCATCGGGATCGACCTGACGGGGAGTGTTGGAGAACTGGAGTTGGCGGGAGA
>JAWWBV010000733.1:0-1521 GCA_033720795.1 Halomonas sp.
CCCGACTGACCGACAATGTGCGCGGCCACCATCCGCCCGACACCCGCGAGGACCCCGAGTCATGATGCGAGCTTCCTGCGCCCCCCTGCTGACCCTCGGCGTCATCGGCCTGCTGCTCGGCAGCGCCCCGGCCCTGGCCCTGGAGGGCGATGCCAGCGCCCCGATCCAGGTCGAGGCCGACCGCCTCGACCTCGACGACCGCGCGGGCACCGCCGTCTACACCGGCGACGTGGAGATCCAGCAGGGCAGCATGCAGCTGACCGGTGACCGGGTGGAGATCCGCCGCAACGACCAGGGCCAGCTGACCCTCGCCACCGCCACCGGCGAGCGCGCCTACATCGAGCAGAAGCCCGCGCCGGACGAACCCCTGGTGCGCGGCTGGGGACGCACCGTGGTCTACCACGTCGCCGAGCGTCGCATCGAGCTGATCGACCGCGCCGAGCTCCACCAGGGCGGCGACACCTTCGACGGCGGCTACCTCGAATACTTCCTCGATCGTCGCGTCGTCCAGGCGCGCTCCGATGCGCAGGGCATCGAGGAGCGCCAGCGCGTGCGCATGACCCTGGAGCCCGAACAGCAGGATGGCCCGTGATGAAGACCCTGAGGGCCGAACACCTGGCCAAGAGCTACAAGCGTCGCCGGGTGGTGCAGGACATCAGCCTCGCCATCGAGCAGGGCCGGATCGTCGGCCTGCTCGGTCCCAACGGGGCCGGCAAGACCACCTCCTTCTACATGATCGTCGGCCTGGTGCGCGCCGATGCCGGCGCGGTGCATATCGACGAGCGGGACCTGTCGACGTCGGCCATGCACGAGCGCGCCCGGGCCGGCATCGGCTACCTGCCCCAGGAGGCCTCGATCTTTCGCAAGCTCTCGGTCGCCGACAACATCATGGCGATCCTCGAGACCCGCCGCGATCTCGACCGCCGGGGTCGCGAGCGCCGCCTCGAGGAGCTGCTCGAGGACTTCCACGTCACCCACATCCGCGACAACCTCGGCATGAGCCTCTCCGGGGGCGAGCGGCGACGCGTGGAGATCGCCCGGGCGCTCGCCACCGAGCCCGCCTTCATCCTCCTCGACGAGCCCTTCGCCGGGGTCGATCCCATCTCGGTGGGCGAGATCAAGGGCATCATCCGCCAGCTCAAGGCGCGCGACATCGGGGTGCTGATCACCGACCACAATGTCCGCGAGACCCTGGACATCTGCGACACCGCCTACATCGTCGGCGACGGGCGAATCATCGCCGAGGGGGATGCCGAGGCGATACTTGCCAACCAGCGCGTGCGCGACGTCTACCTGGGCCAGGACTTCCGGCTCTGATCGCCTTTCGATCGCATCGCAATGCACTGATATAAATATCGTTATTCGCATTCGGCACGCCGCTTGCGCATGGCACGATTGTTGCAAATTCTGCGGTTGCACCCGCCGTGCCCAGCGGCTAGGGTGGGAATTTTCGGCACGTCGAGGGAACTCCTCTCATGGCCATGAAGGCTTCCCTGCAGCTTCGCGTCGGCACCCAGCTGA
>JAWWBV010000734.1:0-1518 GCA_033720795.1 Halomonas sp.
TCCACCACCGGAGCCTGACATGAGCCACGCCCCCTCGACCCCCGCGGCCCGCCTCGCCGCCCTGCGCGACGCCATGCGCGAGCACGCCATCGACGCCTGGTGGCTGCCCTCGTCCGACCCCCACAACTCCGAGTACCTGCCCGAGCACTGGGCCGGCCGCGCCTGGCTCTCCGGCTTCGACGGCTCGGTGGGCACCCTGGTGGTGACCCAGGAGGCCGCCGGGCTGTGGGTCGACAGCCGCTACTTCGTGCAGGCCGAGGCCCAGCTCGCGGGCTCCGGCATCGAGATGATGAAGCTCGTCCAGGGCCAGGCGACGGCCCCCATGAGCTGGCTGGCCGAACGCCTGCCGGCCGGGGCTACCCTCGGCTACGACGCCCAGGTGGTCTCGCTGGCCCACGCCCGGCAGATGGAGGAGATCCTCGGCCCGGTCGGCATCGCCCGGCGCGGCGACCTGGACCTGCTCGATGCCGTCTGGCCGGATCGCCCGGCGCTGCCCGCCCAGCCGCTCTACGCCCAGCCCGCCGCCTTCCGGCACGAGACCCGCCCCGAGCGCCTGGCCCGGGTGCGCGCGGCCATGGCCGAGCACGGCGCCGACTGGCACCCGCTCTCGACCCTCGACGACATCGCCTGGCTGACCCAGCTGCGCGGCGACGACGTCGCCTACAACCCGGTCTTCCTCGCCCACCTGCTGGTCGGCCGCGACACGGCCACCCTGTTCGTCGCCCCCGGCAGCCTCGAGGCCGAGCTCGAGGCGGCGCTGGCCGCCGACGGCATCGCCGTCGCCCCCTACGACGCCTGGCGCGCGCACCTCGCCGCCCTGCCCGCCGATGCGCGCGTCCTGCTCGACCCGGCCCGGCTGACCCTGGGCACCCGCCAGGCGCTGCCCTCCGGGATGGCGGTGGTCGAGGCCTTCCAGCCCAGCACCCTGGACAAGGGTCGCAAGACCGACGCCGAGCTGGCCCACGTGCGCCGCACCATGGAGGCCGACGGGGCCGCCCTGTGCCGCTTCTTCGCCTGGCTGGAGCGGGCGCTGTCCGAGGGCGAGCGGGTCACCGAGCTGGACGTGGAGACGCGGCTGCGCGAGGAGCGCGCCCGGGATCCGCACTTCGTCAGCGAGAGCTTCAACACCATCGCCGCCTTCAACGCCAACGGCGCCCTGCCCCACTACCGGGCCACGCCCGAGGCCCACGCGGTGATCGCGGGCGACGGCCTGCTGCTGATCGACTCCGGCGGCCAGTACCACGGCGGCACCACCGACATCACCCGCATGGTGCCGGTGGGCGAGGTCTCGGCGGCCCAGCGCGAGGACTGCAGCCTGGTGCTCAAGGGCACCATCGCCCTCTCCCGGGCCCGCTTCCCGCAGGGCATCGCTGCGCCGCGCCTGGACGCCATCGCCCGGGCGCCGCTGTGGGCCACCGGCCGCGACTACGGCCACGGCACCGGCCACGGCGTGGGCTACTTCCTCAACGTCCACGAGGGGCCCCAGGTGATCAGCGCCGGCGCCCCGGTGGCGCCCCA
>JAWWBV010000735.1:0-1517 GCA_033720795.1 Halomonas sp.
CGCCGGCGCTCTGCGAGCGCTTCCACGGCCGCATGATCAACATCCATCACAGCTTCCTGCCGTCCTTCGCCGGCGCCCGGCCCTACCACCAGGCGCATCAGCGCGGCGTGAAGCTGATCGGCGCCACCTGTCACTACGTCACCGAGGAGCTCGATGCCGGCCCGATCATCGAGCAGGACATCCACCGGGTCAGCCACTGCCACACGCCCCAGGACCTGGTGCGCTTCGGCCGCGACGTGGAGAAGGCGGTGCTGGCCCGCGGCCTGCGCTGGCACCTGGAGGATCGCGTGCTGATCCACGGCAACAAGACCGTGGTCTTCGCGTGATGGAGTGACCTCATGGCGTTGCGATCGACTGCGTCGAGGTCAGCGCAGGCGATCTCTATCGGTAGGGCGCTCATTCCCTACAGGTGACGCAGCTTCTCCAGAGCGGCGTTGCTCAGGAACGTCGACCGGCTTTTTACGCCGTGCAGCGTCACGTACTCGTCAATCTGCCGGAGCACCATGCCTGGCAGGGTGACGGTGACCTTCTCGGCTTTTCCCAGGTAGGGGGTCAGGTCGATATCGATCATCCCCCAGCCCCAGCCCTCGAAGTCCGGATTGCGGCGGTGTTCGTCGAACCTGCCCGGTTTGGGGGCGGGCTCGCCGCGGGCCACCATCTCTTGCAGCACGATATGCGCGGCCTCCACAGCATTATCGTAGGCTTCCTCCGGGGTATCCCCGGCACTGATGGCGCCGGGAATGTCGGGGAAAACGATGCCTGTAGCGGTGTTCTCGTCTCCCCACTCGATAGCGATGGGATATTGCATCGTGTGCCTCCGCAGGGTCATGAAAGCCCCGCTTGTTTGCGAATCTGGTGGACAGTCCCTTTCGGCAAGTCTTTTTTCGGGTGTGGGACGGGAAGGGCTCCGGGCCTGTCAGGATGTTTGAAAACGTGGTGGCTGCCCCGTATTCGATCCAGCACCCAGCCAGCAGCTTCCAGCTCTTTGATGAGTTCGCTGCTTTTCACCACTTTCTCCCGCTGCACTGTAGCCAAATTATACGGCCAGCCGTATTGATATGTACACCCCGTTATCCCTTGCCGCCAACCAGGACGGAGCTAATCGGCGACACTTGTCGTCACATCCCAGGCGCCGCCCCGGGTGTGCCCGAAGCCGCTGTTTTGGCTACACTGTTGCCCTTTGCCGTAGCCGTCACCCGGGATCATCCGATGTCGTCTGACTACCGTCCCACCGCCGCCTGCCGCTGGCCCTTGCCTGACGGAGTGACCTCATGACGATCGCCGAACCGGTACTGGCCCCCTGGCTGTTGTGGCTCTGCGGCCTGGTCTCGCTGGCCGTGGTTGGCCTGGCGCTCGGCCGGCGGCCCTGGGTGGCACTGATCGAGGACACCGCCCTGCAGCATCGCTGGCTGGCCGCGACCGTCATCGTGATGCTGTTCTGGCAGCTGCGTGCCCAGGCCGTGGACTGGCTGACCCTGCACCTGATGTTCACGGCGCTGCTGACCCTGATCTTCAAG
>JAWWBV010000736.1:0-1516 GCA_033720795.1 Halomonas sp.
AGGACCGGAGACGAAAGCGCCGGTCCCCGCGTGCTTCAGGGAGCCTGCACCATGACAGGGACGATCGCCGAACCTCGAGCCGCCCTCCTCCACAAGCCCGCGCCAGGCCGCGGAGAGACGGAGTCTCACGCCCCCGGGCATGCCGCCGGCCGATAGCCGGACACGCCCGCATGATACTGGCCCTGATCCTCCTGCTGCCGCTGCTCGGCGCCCTGCTGCCGGCGCTCGGCCGTCGCGCCTCATGCCGACGGCTGGCCGGCCTGGCCGCCCTGCCCGCCCTCTCGAGCCTTGTACTGCTGCTGAGCCTGCTGCCGCGGGTCGCGGGCGGCGAGACGCTCGTCGCCGAGCTGGCCTGGCTGCCCTCGCTGGGGCTGAACCTGGCGCTGCGCCTCGATGCCCTGGGCCTGCTGTTTGCCCTGCTGATCACCGGCATCGGCGCCGCGATCCTGCTCTTCGCGCGCTACTACTTCGAGGGCAGCGCCTCGGCCGCGCGCTTCTTCACCCTGGTGCTGCTGTTCATGGCGGTGATGCTCGGCATCGTGCTGGCCGAGAACCTGCTGTTCATGCTGGTGTTCTGGGAGCTGACCAGCCTGGTCTCCTTCCTGCTGATCGGCTTTCACAGCGACCGCCAGGCGGCCCGGCTGGGCGCGCGGATGTCGCTGGTGATCACCGGCGGCGGCGGCCTGGCGCTGCTCGCCGGCATCGTGCTGCTGGGCCAGGCCGCCGGCAGCTACGAGCTCTCGGTGGTGCTCGAGGCCGGCGAGCGGATCCGCGCCCACGAGCACTATGGGCTGATGCTCAACCTGATCCTGCTCGGCGCCTTCACCAAGTCGGCGCAGTTTCCCTTCCACCTCTGGCTGCCCCACGCCATGACGGCGCCGACCCCGGTCTCCGCCTACCTGCACAGCGCGACCATGGTCAAGGCGGGGCTCTTCCTGCTCGCCCGGCTGCACCCGGCCCTGGCCGACACCGAGCTGTGGTTCCACCTGGTCACCCTGACCGGCATGGTGACGCTGATGGTGGGCGCCTTCGTGGCCATGTTCATGCACGACATGAAGGGGCTTTTGGCCTACTCCACGGTCTCCCACCTGGGGCTGATCATGCTGCTGCTGGGCCTGGGCACCCCCATGGCCCTGGCGGCGGCGCTCTTCCACCTGGTCTGCCATGCGCTGTTCAAGGCGCCACTGTTCATGATGGCGGGCTACGTGGATCGCGCCACCGGCACCCGCGACATGCGCCGCATCAACGGCATGTGGCGCTTCATGCCGTCGCTGATGGTGCTCTCGGCGATCCCCGCCGCCGCCATGGCCGGCCTGCCGCTGATGAGCGGCTACGTGAGCAAGAAGATGCTGTTCGGCGAGAGCCTGCGGGTGGTCACGCCGGAGTGGGCGACGCTGGTGATCCCCGCCTGGGTCACCCTGGCCGGGCTCTTCTCGGTGGCCTACTCGATTCGCATCTTCCATAACGTCTACTTCAACGGGAAGCCCATCGACCTGCCGGTCTGGCCGCCCCGCGA
>JAWWBV010000737.1:0-1514 GCA_033720795.1 Halomonas sp.
CCCACAAAGGAGTACCTGGCATGAACGATCTTCACGGACGGGCCTGAGCCCCATGACCCAGGCGTCCCTGCAGCAGTTCTACATCCCGGAAGAGCAGTCGATCTACCTGCTCAGCCACGACGACGCCCGCAAGCTCAAGGCGTGGGTGTCGCTGTGCCAGGCCCAGCTCGAGCAGCTGGGCTACCGGGGCATCGAGCTGATCGGCAAGGGCGCCTATGGCTTCGTGTTCGCCGGCTTCACCGGGGTGGGCGAGGAGTACGTCTTCAAGTTCACCCGGGTCAACCTGCCCCAGCGCCTGCAGGACCGCCTCGAGGAGGAGGCCTTCATGCTGGAGCAGGTCGACCACCCGCGGGTGCCGAAGCTGATCGTCTTCCAGCGGGTCCGCCGCCAGTCGATCCTGGTGATGCAGCGGGCGCCGGGCTACAACCTCGAGGAGGTCTCGCTGCAGCGGGGGCGGCTCTCGCCGCGCCTGGTGGTGCGCATCGCCGACCAGCTGGCCGATATCCTGCGCGCCCTGCGCCGGGAAAGCGGGCCCGCCGGCAAGCCGGTGGTGCACGGCGACATCAAGCCCTCTAACCTGGTCTTCGACGCGCAACGCGAGACCATCGCGTTGATCGACTGGGGCTCCTCGGTGTTCGCCCAGCTCGATGCCAACCAGCAGTTCGTGGCGACCAACGTCATGGAGCTGATGTCGGACAACCTGCAGCAGACCAACGCCCGCCTGGGCGACGTCTATTTCATCGGCGAGGAGCAGCTGAACGGCGCGCTCTCCTCGCCGCGCTTCGACGAGCAGGGGGCGGCGGCGACCCTCTATGCGCTGGCCTCGGCGCAGTCCTGCCGCTTCGGCCACCGGGCCATCCCCGCCACCTCCCTCGGCCTGCCCCGGGAGTTCGCGCGCATGCTCGACGGCATGCTCGATCCCGACCCGGGCACGCGCCGGCGCGCCGGCGATCACTTCATCCGCGAGATGCCCCGCCTGGGGCGCCTGGTGATGCTCGACCTGCCGACGCCTCCGGAGGCGCCGCTGGTGCCGGTCTGGAGCCGGCCCGCCGGGCGCGAGATCGACACCGTGGTCTACAGCTCGCGCAAGTCCTTCCTGCGCGAGGAGGGCGGTCGCGAGACGCTCAACGACGTCAACGACGTCCAGCTCGATCGCTACTACAAGAACTTCATGCAGAACATGGGCGAGACCGAGAAGGCCTTCCTGGCCGCGGTCAGCCGGCTCGGTCGCTACCCGGTGGTCGGTGGGCTGGCGGTGCGCTGGGAGGCCGAGGGCGTCTACATCGACACCTCGCTCAACCTCCACGACCCCGGCCTCAAGCCGGCCTTCATCGCCGCGGTCAACAACATGGTGACCCTGGCCCGGGCGATCCATCGCCGTGGGATCTTCAAGAGCTGCCTGTTCAACGCCCGCGATACCCTGCACCTGGAGCGCGAGAGCGTCGAGTCGCCCTTCGTGCTCACCCCCGGGATGCGGCTGCACTACGAGGTCAGCGCGGTGCCGGAGCTCGAGG
>JAWWBV010000738.1:0-1512 GCA_033720795.1 Halomonas sp.
ACGGCCCTCCAGCGCATCGACGACTACGGCTACCAGACCAGCATCGTGATGGTGAACGCCAAGCGCCAGCCGGTGGGCATCATCAACGCCGCCGTGGCGCGCACCACCAAGGGCCACTGCCGGGACCACTTCCAGAGCGTGCCGGTGGTGGTCAACCTCGACGACGACCTGCGCAAGGTCGCCTCGCTGATGTTCTCCAACGACATGACCTGGGTACCCTGCGTCGACGACGACGGCCGCATCGTCGGCCAGATCACCCAGCGGGCGATCACCCACCACCTGGGCTCGCGCTACCGCGCCCATTCCGGGGCCGACGACACGGTCGGCGAGGCGTCACCGTCATCATCGGCCACCAAGGAGTAAGCCCATGCCGACGCTGAACCTCTCCGGGGCCATGCGCCTGCTGGTGCTCGTGGCGGTCTTCATGGCCGGGATCTGGAGCCAGTCCAGCGGCGTGATCGACGACTTCATCTTCTACCTGCCGGACATCCAGTATCTGGCGGTGCAACACCTGTGGCTGACCGCCATCTCCGGGAGCCTGGCGATCCTCGTCGCCATCCCGCTGGGCATCGTGCTGTCGCGCCCCAGCATGGCGCGGGTCGCCGAATCCGCGATGCAGGTGCTCAACGTGGGCACCACCATCCCGACGCTGGCGGTGCTGGCGCTGTCGATGAGCTTCCTGGGCATCGGCACCGTGCCCGCCGTGTTCGGCCTCTTCGTGGCGACGCTGCTGCCGATCACCCGCAACACCTACACTGGCCTCAAGGGCGTCTCGCCGGCCCTCATGGAGGCCGCGGCGGGCATCGGCATGTCGCCCGGCCAGCGCCTGATGCGGGTCGAGCTGCCCAACGCCCTGTACGTGATCTTCGCCGGCATCCGCACCGCCCTGGCCATCAACGTGGGCACGGTACCGCTGGCCTTCCTGATCGGGGCCGGGGGCCTGGGCGAGCTGATCTTCACCGGCATCGACCTCTACGATCCGGTGATGATGCTCTCCGGCGCGATTCCCACGGCGCTGCTGGCGATCGTGGTCGACATGCTCATCGCCATCACCGCCTTCCTGGTGGTGCCGCGAGGGGTGAACCCGAGCCGAGCCTGACGCGCCCGGCGCGGCGCCAGGACGCAGCGAGACCCGCGGCCTCGCGAAGCGCAGCATCTGATATCAACGCATCACGACCGATTCAACACGAACCAGAGATCACAACAAGGAGCGACTCCATGAAGACTCTGATGACCCTGCTCACCGGCGCGGCACTGGCCGGCAGCCTGACCACCGCCCAGGCCAACGAGGTCGTGGTGGGCGGCAAGAACTTCACCGAACAGCAGATACTCGCCAGCATGACCAGCCAGTACCTGGACCACCTTGGCTATGACGTCGAGAAGCGCTCCGGCATGGGCTCCGCGGTGCTGCGCCAGGCCCAGGAGAACGGCCAGATCGATCTCTACTGGGAGTACACCGGCACCTCGCTGATCAACTACAACGACGTCACCGAGCGCCTGTCGCCGGAAGAG
>JAWWBV010000739.1:0-1503 GCA_033720795.1 Halomonas sp.
CGAGGTCGGCGCGGTGATGATCGTCGGCGGCAACATCGACGGCGTGACCCGGGTGATGACCACCGCCATCGTGCTGGAGACCAGCAAGGGCGACCTGCCCCTGGCGCTGGGGCTCGGCATCGTGCTGCTCGCCCTGGTGGCGCTGGTCAACGCCGCCGCCCACCTGGTCGGCGAGACGGCGCGGAGGCGGGTGGGATGAACGAGTGGACCCGCCTGGACGTCACCGCCATCCCCCCGCTTTCCCTCGAGGGCGTCGGCTTTCGCCACCGCGGCCAGCCGCTGCTGCACCCGGTCGACCTGCGCCTCAGCGGCTGCCGGCGCACCCTGGTGATGGGCCCCAACGGCGCCGGCAAGAGCCTTCTGATGCGCCTCGCCCACGGCCTGCTCACCCCCACCGAGGGCCGGGTGCGCTGGGAGGGGCGCCCGCCGCGCCAGGCCATGGTCTTCCAGCGCCCGGTGCTGCTGCGCCGCTCGGCACTTGCCAACCTCACCTATGCCCTGGCGGTCGCCGGCACGCCCCGCCGCCGGCGCAAGCCGCTGGCCCGCGAGGCGCTGTCGCGCTTCGGCCTGGCCGCCCTGGAGTCGCGTCCGGCCCGGGTGCTCTCCGGCGGCGAGCAGCAGCGCCTGGCGCTGGCCCGGGCCTGGCTGGTCGCGCCCGAGGTGCTGTTTCTCGACGAGCCCACCTCGGCGCTGGACCCCGCCGCCATCAAGGCGGTGGAGGACGCGGTCAACGACTTCCACCGTCGCGGCACCCGCATCGTGATGACCAGCCACGATCTGAACCAGGCCCGCCGCCTGGCCGACGACATCGTCTTGATGGTGGACGGGCGGCTCGTCGAGCACGGCCCGGCCGAGACCTTCTTCACGGCGCCCGCCTCCGCCGAGGCGCGGGCCTTCATCCGGGGCGAGCTGATCTGGTGACGGCTCGCCCCGCGCAACACGCAGCAACCCACACCGCCACGAGAAGGAACGTCAGCATGGAACGCAAACTCCGCCTCACTCGCCCCGGCCTCACCCTCGTCGCCCTCGGCCTGATGGGCGCCTCGCTTAACGCCAGCGCCCAGGACGAGGCGCGCTACATCACCCTCGCCTCGACCACCTCCACCCAGAACTCCGGGCTCTTCGACGCCATCCTTCCCCAGTTCCGCGAGGCGAGCGACATCGAGGTCCGCGTGGTCGCCGTGGGCACCGGCCAGGCCTTCGAGATCGCCCGTCGCGGCGATGCCGACAGCCTGCTGGTCCACGACACCGAAGGTGAGGAGCGCTTCGTCGCCGAGGGCTACGCCACCGAGCGCGCCGACGTCATGTACAACGACTTCGTGATCGTCGGCCCGAGCGACGACCCGGCGGGCCTCAGTGCCGCCGAGAGCATGGCGGAGGCGCGGTCCGACATCGCCGAGGCCGAGGCGCCCTTCGCCTCCCGCGGCGACGACAGCGGCACGAACCGCGCCGAGCTGCGCCTGTGGGACGCCGCCGGTGTCGAGCCCGGCGGCGAGTGGTACC
>JAWWBV010000740.1:0-1501 GCA_033720795.1 Halomonas sp.
CTGGGTCTCCTCCGCCTACTTCGTCGGCCTGGCGCTGGGCGCCATGCTCAATGACCGGCTGCTGCTGCGCATCGGCCATATCCGCGCCTACGGCAGCTTCGCCTCGCTGGTGGCGGTCACCGTGCTGCTGCAGGGGCTGGTGGCCGAGCCCTGGGCCTGGTTCGCGCTGCGCCTGATCGGCGGCTGGGCCACCGTGGGGGTCTATCTGGTCATCGAGAGCTGGCTGCTGGCCTCCGGCGATGCCACGGTGCGCGGTCGCCTGCTGGCGCTCTACATGATCGCCCTCTACGCCGCCGGGGTGCTCGGTCAGCTGCTGCTGGGTGTCACCGAGGCGATGGGCGGGCCGGCCTCGTTCATGGTGATCGGCCTGCTGGCCTCGCTCTCGGTGCTGCCCATGGCGATGATCCCGCGGGTCTCGCCGCTGATCGAGAAGGCCGAGCCGCTCTCGCCGCTGCGCCTGGTCACCCTGACCCCCACCGGGGTGATGGGCAGCTTCGGCTCGGGGCTGGCGGTGGCCGCCGCCTACTCGCTGCTGCCGCTCTACCTGCAGCGCACCGGGCTCTCCGTCGACCGGGTCGGCCAGATGATGGCGGTGGTGGTGCTCGGCGCCATGTTGCTGCAGTACCCGGTCGGGCGCTGGTCGGACCGCCACGATCGCCAGCTGGTGCTGATCCTGATCGGCGCCTTCTGCACCCTGATCTCGGCGGCGGTGCTCTGGCTGCCGATGAACACGGCGGTGCTGGCGGTGCTGCTGTTCCTGCTCGGCGGCGGCATCTTCTCGCTCTATCCGGTGGCGGTGGGGCACTCCGCCGACCGCGCCCCGGCCGGGGCGCTGGTGCCCATGAGCCAGGGCCTGCTGATGATCAACGCCATGGGGTCGGCGGTGAGCCCGCCGCTGGTCTCACCGGTGATGAGCCTGCTCGGCGACGCCGGTCTGTTCTGGGCCTTCGGCAGCCTGGGCCTGTTCCTGGTGCTCTTCTTCGGCTGGCGGCGCAGCGTGCGTCCGGCGCCGGTGCCGGTGGCTCCGTTCTCCGCTTCCACGCCGATGTCCTCGGCGGGCGCCGAGCTCGCCGTGACCGAGGAGTGGGTGCAGGGCGCCCTGGAGCACGAGCACGTGGAGGATCTCTCCGACGCCGTGCCCGAGGTGGAGGTGGCGGAAGCCCTGGTGGGTCCGCCGCCGCCGGACGAGGCGCATATCGCCTACTTCGACGAGCCCGAGCCCGACCGGGTGCCGAGCCAGGCCGAGCTGGCGCTGGAGCCCGCCGAGGGGCGCTGAGCGGTGCTGAGACCTTGGGATAATGGTTAACGAAAAGTAGGGAATCTACTATCGTGGCTATCATTTTTCCCAGAGGTGCTCCATGACTCCCTATGCCGCTCCCGTTCGCGACCTTCGCTTCGTGCTGGAGGAACTGCTCGAGCACGGCTCCCTGGCCCTGCCCGGCTTCGAGGAGGCCAGCCCCGACCTGGTCGAGGCGGTGCTCGAGGAGGCGGCCAAGCTCGC
>JAWWBV010000741.1:0-1501 GCA_033720795.1 Halomonas sp.
CATGCCCAATCGGCGGATGACTACGTCTCGTTGGGGCGCGATGTGGAAAGCCAGGTGCTGGCCCGCGCGATCCACGCGCATATACATCATCGAGCCTTCATCAACGGCAACAAGACGGTGGTCTTTCCCGCTTCTCCCGGTTCATACGTGTCAGAGCGGATGGGGTAGCCGGCGTCTCGTGCCACGCCCGGCGGCGATCCGGTTGAAGTGTCCTCTTAAGCTTCTTCCCGTGCTATCTTTGGGAAGGAGGACCCGCCGATGGGACGATCACCGACAGCGAAGAAGCCTGTGCCGCGGGATGCCGCGACGAAGGTGGCGCAGCACCGACTGAGCGTCCTGGAGCTGGCCAAGGAGCTCGGCAACGTCGCCGAGGCGTGCCGCCAGCGGGGTCTGGACCGGACCAGCTTCTACGAGTGGAAGCGGCGGTTTCAGACGCAGGGCTTCGAAGGGCTGAAGGACCTGCCGCCGATCCACAGGAGCCACCCGCAGACCACGCCGCCGGAGGTGGTCGAGCGGATCAAGGCGCTGACGCTCGAGCACCCGGCCTACGGCTGCAACCGGCTCGAGGCGATGCTGTCACTGGAGGGGCGGCGGGTGTCGTCGATCACCATCCAGAAGATCCTGAACGACAACGGGCTCGGCACCCGCATCGATCGCTGGCTGGCGCTGGAGCAGGCGAACGCCGAGAAGGCGATCGAGATCACGCCGGAGCAGGCGGCGTTCCTGGAGAAGCTCAACCCGTGCTTCCGGGAACGCCATGTGGAGAGCGCCGCGCCAGGCGACCTCCTGTCGGCGGACACCTTCTTCGTCGGCAGCCTCAAGGGCATCGGCAAGGTCTACCTGCACGCCGTGGTCGACACCTACGGCTCCTACGCCTTCGGCTTTCTGCACGTCTCCAAGCAGCCGGAGGCCGCGGTGGCGGTGCTGCACAACGACGTGCTGCCGTTCTACCGGCACCTCGACCTGCCGGTGAACGCCGTGCTCACCGATAACGGCCGCGAGTTCTGCGGCACCGAGAACCACCCCTACGAGCTCTACCTCGACCTGAACGGCATCGAGCACCGCAGGACGAAGGTCCGGTCACCGAAAACCAACGGCTTCGTCGAGCGCTTCAATGGCACTGTTCTCGACGAGTTCTTCCGGGTGAAGATGCGCGAGACGTTCTACGACAGCGTCGAGGCGCTACAGGCCGACCTCGACGCATGGCTCGTCCACTACAACACAGAACGGCCTCATCTCGGCTACCGCAACATGGGCCGCCGACCCGCCGAAACCGTCATGTCATTCGTCAGCCAAGAAGCTTAAGAGGACAGACGATAGCGACGCGATGCGCAGGTTCGCCGGCCTCGAGCTGGGCGACGATGCGATCCCGGACGAGACGACCATCCTCAACTTCCGCCACCTGCTGGAGCGGCACGACCTGACCCGTGCGATCTTCGAGGCCATCAACAGCTATCTTCGCGAGAAGGGCATCTGGCTCGCGGGAGGGCACGCTGGTGGA
>JAWWBV010000742.1:0-1501 GCA_033720795.1 Halomonas sp.
ATGGCGCCCATGTTGAAGTCGTTGACCGCGACGATCATGAACAGGTCGAGGTCGTACTCGCGGCCGTAGGCCTGCTCGTCCCAGGCCATGGCGCGCTTCAGCGAGGCCATGGCGTGGTCGGTCTTGTCGAGGTTCTCCGCCTCGACCCAGATCTGCAGGGTCACCTCGCGCCCGCTCATGGTGGTGAAGCGGTCCTCGACCTTCTCGAGGTCGCCAGCCACCAGCGCGAACAGGTAGCTGGGCTTGGGATGCGGGTCCTCCCAGGTCACGAAGTGGCGATTGCCGGGCAGGGTGCCGCGCTCGACCGGGTTGCCGTTGGAGAGCAGCACCGGCAGGGTCTCGGCATCGCCGATCACCGTGGTGGAGAAGGTCGCCATGACGTCCGGGCGGTCCGGATAGAAGGTGATGCGCCGGAAGCCCTCGGCCTCGCACTGGGTGCAGTACATGCCGCTGGAGCGGTAGAGCCCCGAGAGCGCGGTGTTGGCGTCCGGTGCGACCTCCACCTCGGTGTCGAGCCGGAAGGCCTGGGGCACCCGGTGCACGACCAGCCCCGCCTCGCCGACCGCGTACTCGTCCTCGCCAAGCGGCTGGCCGTCGATGGCGATGGCCTTGAGCGCGAGCTGCTCGCCGTCGAGCTCCAGCGGCGCGCCGGCCTCGCGCTCGGGGTGGCGCTCGAGGTGCAGGCGCGCCTTGACCCGGGTGGCGGCGGGGTCGAGGTCGAAGGTCAGCTCGGTATGGGTCACGCGGTAGGCGGGCGGACGGTAGTCGCTCAGGTAGATCGGCTGCGGTTCTGACATCTAGGAAGGGCTCCTGTCGGTAATTGCGATCCATTGTACGGCCCGCCGAGCCCGAACCTCAAAGCCGGGTATTCAGCGGGCCGCGATGGGCTCGGGGCGCGACAGGACCCAGGCGGTGACCAGCGCCAGGCCCGCGATGAGGCCGAGCTTGAGCCACCAGAGGCTGACGGTGAGGGCCAGCACCAGCATCGAGAGGGCCAGCATCGCCGCGGCGAGCCGCTTGGCATGGCGGGGAATCGCCCG
Organism: Halomonas sp.; assembly: GCA_033720795.1. GTDB lineage: Bacteria > Pseudomonadota > Gammaproteobacteria > Pseudomonadales > Halomonadaceae > Halomonas. Next base: position 1,041 of record JAWWBV010000742.1, read on the forward strand.
CTCGGCTTCCCAGGCGGTGATGGCGGGACCGAAGCGGGGGTGTTCGCGGATCCAGGCGGCGAAGCGCGGCGAGCCCTTGGAGGCCGCCCACACCGCCAGCAGCATGAAGCAGGTGGTCGGCAGCAGGGGCAGGAAGGCCCCGATCACGCCCACCCCGAAGCTGACCCAGGCGAGGCCGAGGAAGGCGAGACGTTGCAGGGTCGGCATCTGGCGCTCTCTCCCGTGGTTCGGCATGCCTCTCATTGAAGAGCATTTCGCCGCGCGGTGCCAATCGCGAACGCCTATGGACGCCATCGGGATGACCGGGATCATGCCGCCCGGCCCGGGGCCCGCTCGCTCTCGACGCTCCGTCGCAGCGGTCAGTCGCGGAAGTTGTCGAACTGCAGCGGCAGGTCGGGGCCGCCCTCCCCGCGCAGCAGCGCCATGACGGCCTGGAGGTCGTCGCGCTTCTTGCCGGTGAC